>JBAZNK010000004.1 GCA_041649255.1 bacterium | reverse complement strand
TAGGTTAGAAATGGATGGAGTATTGAAAAGTTGGGCAATCCCGAAAGAGCCACCTGTAGAATTAGGAATAAAAAGATTAGCAATCCCGGTAGAAGACCACAAACTTTCTTATATAGATTTTGAGGGTAAAATTCCGGAAGGGTCATATGGTGCAGGAACGGTGAAAATCTGGGATAAAGGAGAATATGAGCTTTTAAATAGGGATGACAAAAAAATAGAAACTTACTTAAAAGGCAATAAATTAAAAGGATATTATACGCTGATTAAATTTAAGGATAATTGGTTACTTTTCAAATATAATATACCTTCCTAAAATTCGGAAGAGGGGTTGAGATGGATTAAATAGATTAAAAGTCCTTGACATTGTTGTTTTATAAGAGAACATAATGCACATGTTGATAAAATAAAATTAGACAGGAGGGCAAAATGCCAATACGTGATGCATTAGAGAGATCAAGAGACGGAAAGAGGGACGATAAAAATAAAGACAAAGATAAGGACAAGGATAAGGACAAGAAGTAAAAATAACCTTTTTTGCAGATATTGAAATAGTAATTACACACCAAAATCTGTTCTGTTTTATTTCCTTGACTAAACGTTTTAACAATATTAAGGTTCCATTAATGAATCGGAAATATCCATTAAAATCTCCACTGGGGGAATTAGCATGGAGAAAATTCAATCGTATGGATAAGGAAGAACCCGATTCATACATATTATGTGAGAAATACTGTAAAGGAAGATTTAAGTGTTTAACTAAAGACTCACAACATCTGAAATATTATTTATGTTGTTTTAATCCTGTGGAAGACCTCTGCCAATTAGAAAAGATTTTCATAGAGAAAAGTTCAAAATTTTCCATGTGCTCCGACAATGAATTTCTTTTCCGGGTGCCGGATACAAATTATTATTACATATTTAAAGGTAGCGGGAATACTAATTCTGTATGCATTAGCAAGTTTCTAAAAGAAGCAAAAATTGAGGGAATACTAAGTAAAATGGATATGGCTGTTGAGATTGCCCAGAAAGTAGAAGTTCCGATAGAAAAAGCTTTCGATATAATTAAATCCATTATAACTACTATAACAGAAGTATCAATGAATGGGGAAAGTTTGATTCTTGGGGAACTGGAAATGTCTATACTTCCCCAAAAACGTTGATTACCAAATTTCTCCTTGTTTTATATCTAAACAAGCTGTACACGTAAAACTTAAGAGAGCCTGAATATAAAACCTCCTTACTTAGGACAACGCTTAAGAATTGCTGGGAGTTTAGAATTACTAGACGAACCATATGCTGATTTATATGTCTCGTTTAACTTAGGAAAATAGTATTTCAACACTTGTGGATTACCTACAGATAAAGAAAATTCATAAGTAGACTTAATAAACATAGCATAGGCTAAGAAACGATCTGATGGGGATAAGTCCGAATAAACACCCTGATAAGAGTCTAGCTTAATACACTTCTCGAAAAACCCCACACCATGGCTTATATAAACTCCTTGACGCTCAGGAGAACCAGAATAACCTAAGGTGCCATCAAAATAAAGAAAATTAGCGCCTAATGCATAAGTATAATAGCCCAACAAAAGATTAACTTTAGCTGATGAGGAACCTTCAGGGGTAACACGTCTATATTCATATAGATTAATTAAGGCTTTTGTATATTTTGTAACCTTAGATGGAGAAACATCTAATAACCAACCATTATAAACTAGGTCAGAGAATACATAGTCTTCTAAAGTTACTTCATAACCGGAACCTGAATGAGGTTTCCTTTCAACAACCATAGACTTACAAGTATCAGCCCAGGCAAACTCAGGCTTAACACTAGAATTTCTCGAAAACTTTGCAGAGCGCTTAACTTGCTCCAAAGAATCCTCTGAACGAATGGAATCTTTACAAACAGGATCTAAACGCATAGAATTTAAATAATCTATATTTAACCGAAGGGAATCTTTATAAACAGAATCTAAATGAAGAATTTTTAGATAAATATTATATAAACGACTCCAATTTTTATATTCAGATTTTGTAAAAGAATCTGGAAGAGAAGAAGAATCTTTATATGCGGACTTTAAACAAGAAATATCTAAACTAATGGAATCTAAGCGAACTGAATCTAAACGGATTAGAGATATATTAACAGAATCTAAATAAGGAGACTTTAAATGGTCTGAATGGTCGTAACCGATTAAACTTAAAAATATAATAAAAAAACTCATTTCCCCTCCTTACTGACAAACGATTTCTCACACTCCTTTTATTATAAACTATATACTCCTTCAAACTCTTCCTATATTGTAAATTGTTAAAATTTTTTGTCAAGGATTAACAATCCCCCTCTCTAACACCTGTCTTGCCTTTAGACAGATACTTTCTATAGTGATTTTTGTCCTTAACAAATTTGTTAGGTGAAGAAAAAATCATTTGACTTCCCTTCCCGGTGGAGTTTGAACTGGGGTTCAGAAACCTATTGACAGGGGAATGTTTTCATATCAGTATATTTGACTTGATGAAAAACGGAATAGACTTTTCTATTTAAAAAGGAGATATTTTTTCTACCCCTTAATAAATGCTAACATAAAGTATAGAAACATGTATATATTTATAGACAATTGAGAGGTAAAAGAGGAAAATTGTTGCTAATAAGTAAAAAGTCACGTAGAAGGATTTAAATATGTATAAGTATTTCTCTTGAAGTATCCCCCTATGTCCAACCTGTACGAAACGACTAATGATAAACAATGTCTCTATAAAAGGCTTATATTTATAGTCTACTGTCTTAAACAGAAAATAATCGTTGCTATTTATTTTGTTTATTATATTCAAAAAAATATTTATCTTTAAGAATACATTGGGGCGGAATTACTTCTGGTTTGATTAATTCCCAGTTTTTTTTAGCTTTAGTAATGCATTTATCCAAGGAAATAATAGGAGGAAAGTAATTTTCTTTTATCAGAGAAGCATACATCTCAGAATCAGGCAATGGAATATGTTTCACAGCAGAAACTCCCCTTGAAGACAAAGTAATTATTTGTTTAAATGGAGACTTAGTTATAAGTTTTTCCCCTAATCTGGATACCAAAATAAAACTCCTATTTATATATTGAGGAAATCCTATAAAATATACTTGATGCGATAGTTGTCTATATGTTTCATCTTGAACAAACTCTTTAAAAAGTTTTACTAAATACTCCGGAGACTGAGATTTCAGTTTTATTGAAGCAATCATTTCTGGTCTATATGTTTTGAAAATCCCCAATAAGATTGAAAGAATAGCTCTAGATTCAGGATTTCTAGAAATGCGCAGAAGAGTATTTAGCGTTTTTTTTATACGATTAATATTTATATCGATTTGTAATTTGTATTCCATACCAACAAGAAAATCATAAGTTTCGCGATAAAGTGAAAATACTTGAGTGGCCAATTTATAATCTACTTTTTTATTTTTTATAGTCATAGCATTCCCGTAACCTTTAATATCTAATCCAAATTCTTCAATTAATGGTTCAAAAATAGCATGGTTTTGTTGTGCAATTTTTCGTTTTTTATCAATGATTATTATCCTTTTTTTAAAAGCTTCTGGAATATTATTTGTAAATTCTGCTATAACTGAGTTTGCTCGCAAGGCAATATTTGTAGCCGATAAAGCTATACATTCTTCTATAATAAATTGTAGGGATGAGCCATCTGCAACTATTGAGTTTTCTCCATAGTTTCTAAAAAACAATGGTATATTCAAAAAGATTTTGTTATATTCCTTATTCATATCCATTTATAACTTTGTTGTATTTATATATTAAAAAATATGTTGTAGTATAATCATGTTTTTCTTTTTCTGCAAGAAAAAAATTATTTTCATTCGGATAACTACGAGACTTTTCTTTATACTATGATTGACCTTAATATAATTGCATAAATTGAATTTTTGCCATAGGTTGACAGGGATGTCCATAAATAATTTCTAAGATGCAATTATCCACCCTTCAATTACGATGAAAAATACGAACAGGCGGATTTGGGGGTATATAAACTAACGAGAGGGATGTCAGAAGCTTCTAAGTTTAAAAGAACAGAAAACTTCCGTCCTGACCTGATGATACCGACAGGTTCAGCAACACCGGAAGATTATAAGAAATCAGGTTACGATAGAGGACATCTTTGTCCGGCAGGGCGATATGATATACGATGCGACTGCGATGTCAGAATCGTTTTATATGTCAAATATGAGCCCCCAGACAGCGGGATTCAATCGAGGGGTATGGAAGCGCCTCGAAGATAAGGTAAGGGCTTATGCAAGAGATAATGACGAAATTTACGTAGTTACGGGGCCAGTGTTAAAAGATGGGTTGCCGACAATATTTATTCCAAGCCCGGTGGGATTTGAAAACAAAGCTTCGCTTCGTCAGGAAGCGCTGATAGAGCTTCCATTAAAAGTTAAAAACAACACAATTATAAAGTTTATTTCTTATTTGATTTCGTAATTCTTTAACTCCAAATTTCTATCATTTTGTTCTGCATGGTAAAAATGCCCTAAATATTTCAGGGTATCTCTTAGATAATCTATTTAACCTTTTCCTTATTGTTTTAGCGATACTATCATTTACTTCTATATGCATTAAAAATAAAAGGATTCTACTTTGTTCCTCTGGACCTAAATTTGAACATTTTGATAAAGCTAATAAAAATTTATTAACCATATCTGGAAGTTCATCTGGATTATAGAATCGCTTAATTGACCATAATAGAGACAATAACATATAAAGATTATCTTCCGAAAGTTGTTTAGAAATCTGTTCATTGAATAACTGTTTCGCTTCTTTAAATAAAAACATACTTCCAAATGAGAGTTCGGCCATGTCCATCACAATAAAATCTGCAAATATCCTAGGAATCTTAATCTTCCCCTTTTTTACGATATCCAAAAATCTTCCTCTTATTTCTGGAGCATATGCAATTGCTTTTTCAAGTCCATAATATCTTGTCTTAACGGAGGAATTCCATCCAGCCTGAATTAATCTACCTACTAAAAATTTATGAGTATATGAAAATATATTCTCTTTTCCCTTTTCAAAATTAAAGATTTTATCTAAAATGTCATTTTTTACTTCTCTCCTCAAACCAATATAGAAAAATGCAACATCTCCCCAAATATCCTCAAAATAAATTTCGACAATAAAATCACTCAAATTTGGAAATTCATCCCATTTATCGTAAATATAAAAAGCTGCAGAATAATCCAAAAAAGTTCTATGTCTAAATGTTACTGTTTCTCTTATATCAAGGATTCCAACTCGTTCAAGTTCTTTCGATAAAATTTCTTTATCTAAACTATACTCATTTACATAATCATCCAAAAATTTTTCATACTCATCTCTATTTATTTTTAACCTATTTTTACTTAAAAATTCTTTTATAGCAATTTTAGCAAAAAATCTTTTTTTTACAATATAATCGAAAAGTACTTCAATGCCTTTTTCTTTATCATATCGTCCAAGTGCCATATCGAAGAATCTATCATAAAGCTCAGTTACTGAGGCTGGAATCTCTTTATTTTCTTCTACTAATTGTATAAGTAACATCAATGAAAGCGGAACCATTGGAATCTGAAAATTTATTTTTTCTAATCCATTTTTAAGTACATCTAATATTTGTTTATTGCTAACTAATTTTTCAAAAAGTTTTAATGCCTGCCCTAATTCAAAAGGTAAAAGCTCATACTTTTCAAATCCACTTGGCAATGTTTCTATAATGTTAATTTTACGACTTGTAATAACAAGTGAACAGTTTGCTTCTAAAGAAAGTTGTTCTGCTCTTTTTATAACTTTTTCTCTTTCAAGAGATAACACTTCATCTAATGCATCCACTAGTATTACTTGGACTTTAAAACGTTCTATTATATTTGAGTCCCCTAAAAATTTTCCCAACATTGTTTTATAGTCATTTGCTTCTAAAACTTCCTTTGCCGACATTAAAATAGGTATTTCTATTTTTTTACCTGATGGTTTTATTTCTTTAAATGCAGAAGAATACGCGTTTCTTAACATATCAATTGATAGTTTAGCTAAGTTACTAGATTTGCCGACCCCCGGATCGCCTGTTAATATTATTTTTCGTTTTTTAGAAAGAATAGATTTTAAACTTGAAAAAGGCATTTTTTTATTCCTACATATCAATATAAGTTTTTCCTCGTCAAATTTTGCAGGGATATCTATGGCAGCGACTAAGGGTTCTACAAAATATTCTGACAAGCTAATATTCCTTGACGAATACTTTTTTTCTAAATTCTCTATTTTTGTTTGAAAAAAATTTATTGTTTCCCCTTCAAAAAATATCTGAGGATAATATTCTGTAAAATTATTAATGAGCCACTCTATATCAAAAATGTCTATAGCTCTTTCTTTAAAGTCTCCCTCTAATCTCGTTTTTGCCGTATTACTCATATCACCTGCTAAAACAATAAATACCTTATGGACAGGCAATTCCATAAAAATTGTTTTCATATTTGCACTATTACTAAATGCTTGCGAAACTTGACTTTCTATTTCTTCAAGCTTTTTGTTTTTATTTTTAGAAAACGTTTCCTCTACTCTTTTTTTTACTTCATCTACTTCTCCAAGTGTTTTTCCACTAATGTTTCCTCTTTTTACTACAACTCCTATTACATTTAAGGTAAGTCTGTCTCTGTTTACTATTACAAGATCTTTTCCTAATTCATTTACTCCATGTGTTATTTCAACTGTATAATTAGGCTCCATTTTTTCAAATAATATTTTTAGTTCCTTATGTAGTTCTGTCTCTTTTAATAACATCAAGATTTCTTTTCTCTTCTCTTTGGTAAGTTGTTGGGCTTGTCGAACTATCTCTTTCTGTTCTATGGACATCGTAGTATTCATCTATACCTCCATTTTTAAAAACAATTTTTTATAGGTTTATGAAAAATTCTTAATTTCCTATCTTTGCGTTCTCAGTGACCTTGTGACGAGAACCCATTTTTTATTTATGCATATTCTCATTTTCACCAAAATTATGTTATATTTCGCAATTGTCAACTTTTTTACTATCTCTTTGGGGGTAAGCATTAGAGCTTATTATCCCGAATGAAATGAGGGGCAAAAAATATTACCTATTTTGTAGGGTACGACATGGTAGAATGTCTTTTGTCTTTTCTTACTGTTTCCTGTTCATTGTTCACTGAAAAATCCTTAACTTTTTCTCGGAATAATTAACTTTTCCCTTGCAAAAAACTAAGAGTATATTATTCTTTCCCTGTATGTCCTTCAACTACATCACCCTTCAAGACATCCAGAAAGGAACCCACGAAGAGAACAGAATGGTTATAATCCGGTGTAGGAATTGTGAAGACCAGAAAATCGGAAATCACGTCGACTGGGTGAAAGATTGTATAAGAGACCCGGGGCGTTATTCGCTACATAGATGTCCGGTTTGTAAGGCGGAGACGAAACTAAAGCATACGGATATAAAGAAAATAAAAGAGATGTTGGGGTGTGAGTAGGGAGGGGCTCTTGGAATGAATTGTTGACAAGGATTTTTAACAAAGTATAGTGTTTTTAAGTAGTAATAGAAAATTTGCGTAGTATTTTAATTGAGGGTTGCAGTATTTAACCAAAGGGAGGAATTCAATGTCTATCGAAAAAAGGCAAATAACAGAACAAGAAAAAGCAATGGTTTTGAGTCACCATGGGAATAGATGTTTTATCGATGGAGCTCCATTTGAAGATGATGAAGTAATAGACTTTCATCATATAAAGCCGTATTCGAGAGGTGGGCAAACAAATATTGATAATATAGCTCCTGTCTGCAAAAAGCATCACAGTAGGATTGGCACTATGAGCTTACAAGAATATAAGGATAAGATTGAATTGGACCGTTTTTTTGAAGGTGGGCCTAAATACTTAGATGACTTGATAAAAGAAAAATGCGGGAGATGTGAGCCAAAAATTAAATATGAAGATAAAGGAGATCATATAACACTCTACTTTGACGATTCTGCGCATAATTTTCCTCTTTACGAATGCCCGATAAAAAAATGGAAGTATTTCTATGCTAAATTACCTGTTGTAAATATAGGAAATGATAAGGATCTGCAACCTAGGGCATTAAGAGTAGTATCTCTTTGGGGGCTATATAGACATTTTCAGTTAAATACACAATTGTCGCCCTCTATATGTAGGATTGATGAAAATGGTGGGCTTTTATTGTTTGATGGCCAACATAAAGCAGCTGCCCAAATTTGGTCAGGACAAAAATATATTGAATGCAAAGTGTATTTAACTCCAGACTCCAGAATATTAAAAGAGACAAATTTGGAAGCACACGGATCATTTCGTCAAATGTCCTTTTACTCACATGAATTAATGAAAAAATATGCGGATCTATTTGGGGAAGATTGGAATGAGTATATCAAAACTGAGGGAGCGAAATCAGAAATAGAGTTTATGAGTTTTCTTATGGTTAGTAAAAACCACTCAAAAGCACAGGCAAAAAATGAAATTGCTCTAGCTATGTACAATGAAATCATAGATGATCCCGATAATAAACTCTCTAAGTATTTATCTGAAAAGAGTAGAGGGAGGCAACAACCACTAACTTTTGCTAGGCTCAAAAAGACATTTTTTCAATATATGCTAGTTCCACCACCTACAGAATGTGAATTTGAATCTGATGAAGATTTTCGAAAAGACGAGAAAAGAAATCTGATTCGTTTGATGAATATAGTTGCTGAAGAGGGACTTGATGATAAATGGGATCCTGAAAAAAATAATTCAATGCATAAAAGGGCCGAAAGAATCTTCGGAGCTGGTTCTATTCGTGCATGGGTAATTTTGCTAACAAACGTGATCAATACACATCTCCGGCACTATACCGATGAACAACGAGCTCAATTCTTTTTTAGAAAAATTCCAGATGCCGAATTTAATTACTTCAAACAATTTGTTCAGAAACTATTTACCCATAAAATATGGGACGACCCAGATCCGGCTGGTGAACTTAGTGCAAGATTAGCAAAAGATGATATAGAGACAGCAAGAGCATTGTTTGAGGAAAAAGGACTAACTGTTGATTGGATATTGGGCAATCCTGAAGTATAAAATAAAGCTATGTTAAATATTTTCACTGAAATAAAACAATGGGCAAATAAGCTTCCGTATTGGGAACAATTTGCATTAAATAAGATAATAAAAGGAGAGGAATTAACCGAATCTGATTATGGTAAATTATTGCGATATTTATTAGAAGATGAAAAATTAGAACCATTAACCGAAGAACGTCCAACATTACAATTCTCTAACGATGGAGATACTATCTCCTCATCTTATATTGGAAAAGTAAAATTGTTAAAGATATTTAACATGAAACATGTTAACGCATTGGTCCCGGGGCAAACTCTTACTTTTGGCCCAGCTTTGACTACTGTATTCGGAGAAAATGGCTCTGGCAAGTCAGGATATGCCAGAGTATTTGGTTGTATTGGTTTTACACGGGGGGACAAAGAATTACTTCCTGATATAACACAAACGCATAGTATTACGGAAATAGTAGCTGCTGATATTGAAATGTTTGACGGGACTCTTAATAAAACCATTCATCATCAGGTGGGAAATCAAGAAGTTATCCCATTTTACGTATTTGACAGCACCAGCGTGCAAGTACATTTAACAAAGTCAAATATGTTTAGTTTTTCTCCAGCAGGTCTTTCTTATCTTACTAAGTTAGCTGATGTAACGGATAAGGTTAGGGAACGTTTAAATACTAAAATCGAAGAGTATTCAAAACCTCATAATTTCAACATTTTGTTTCAAGGCGAGTCAATAGTTGCAGGACTAATTGCTAATCTTAAGACTGAAACTAGTCTTGAGGACTTAAAGCAAATGGCAATATTGTCACCGGAAGAAGAACAACAAATTGAAAATTTAAGTATTACAATTGCCGAACTAAAAACTAAAAATATTCCTAAACAGTTAGAGAGAATTACGCAAACAATAAAAGATTTAAATAGTTTAATTAACTCTTTGCGTGAAATGGATGAAAAATTAAGTGATGGCGTTATAAATGATATAAAAGAAGCAATAAAACTATACACTCAAAAAAAGACTATCGCTCAGAATACTAGTGTTGATCAGTTTAAATCAGAACATTTCACTCAAACAGGAAGTGAGGTTTGGCATACGTTTATTAAAGATGCAGGTTCACTTGCTAAAGCCGAACAAATCTCTGACGAGAAACCATATCCACAAGTTGACGATCATTGTCTACTTTGTAATCAGTCTCTTTCGCGTGAAGCAAGAGAACTGTTGTCTCATTTATGGACATTTTTAGAAGGTAAGGCACAGATAGAATTAGATGAGGCACAAACAAATCTTACAAAAAAGCGGAATGAATTAAATAAAATTGATTTCCGTTTTTTTGACAACGAAACTACTTGCTATAGATATTTACAAGAATGCAATCCTATACTAGCAAAACAATTAATAACATTTATAAAAAGTTGTTGCCAACGACGGGACACTGCTCTTAGAATTATAAATACTCACACGGAAGAAACTATACCCCAAATACTTAATAATGAAATCGCTAATATTGAAGAAATTATCAAGACACTGGGAATAGAGATAGAGGAATTGACGGGGAAAAACCCTACACAAGAGATTATTAAACTTGAGCAACAATTATTGAACCTACAGCATAGGCAGATACTTAGAAAATATTTTTTACAAATTGAAGATTATATTCAAAAATATATTTGGGCACAAAAAGTAGCCAATATTGTTTTAAGCACAAGGCACATTACAACAAAACACAATGAATTGTTTGACCAATTAGTTACAAAACACTATAAAGAATTATTTGAGCAAACTTTAAAAGACCTAAAACGTCCAATTAAAGTCAAGGTGACAACAACAGGGCAAAAGGGGGAAACATGTAAGCAAATTGTTTTAGAATCTGCCATAGAAAATATTACTCCAGACAAGGTATTAAGTGAAGGAGAGAAGAGAGCTGTTGCATTGGCAGATTTTCTTACCGAAGTATCGTTAGATATAAATAGTAGTGGAATTATATTGGATGATCCAATCACATCTCTCGATTTAGAATGGAGAGAACTAATTGCATCTATCTTGGTCGAAAGAGCTAAACATCTACAAGTAATTATATTTACACATGATCTGCCATTCCTTTATTTTCTTAAAAAATATGCTGAGGATAAAGAGGTAGAAATTGTTACACATTGGATAAAGCGAGGAGGTAGTGACAACAAGCCAGGCTACGTATTTCTTGACAATAGTCCTGCTTTAGAACGAGACTATCGTAAAGCCACGAGATCACGAGAAATCTGTAATCAAGCTAAAGATGCATCGGCAGAAGAACAACAAAACCTTTTACGTCAAGGATTTGGTGCTCTGCGTACATCTTATGAAGCATTTATTATTTTCGATATTTTTCAAGAAGTCGTAATGCGATTTGATGAACGTATAAGTTTTGGACGGCTGAAAAATATTGTATGGGATAAGTCAATTATCGATGAAGTTGTTTTTAAGTGTGAACTTCTTTCAAGATATATTGAAGCACATTTACACAGTGATGCTTTTACCTCAAAGAAACCGACCTGCGAAATATTAATAAAAGAAATTGACGAATTTGATGCTCTTAGAAAAAAATTAAACGCTCTAAAAAAATAAAGAGAGGAGCTACTAATTATTTTGTTGGCTTTCAACTCTAACCCCTCTTTCCAGTTTTTATCATTTTTGCCAATTTGTTTATCTCTTTCCAATATCCCTGGGGGAGAAGTTTTTCCACTATATATTTTTTATTGACTTTTTATAGAAAGATTAATAAAGTTAATTCAATGAAGCCTGAAGAAGAAGCGAGAAAGCAGATTGACCAATTACTGGAATCGGCAGGCTGGAGTGTCCAGGATTTAAAAGATATAAATCTAGGAGCTTCTTTAGGGGTAGCTGTTCGAGAAGTTAATCTTAAATCAGGTCCGGTAGATTATCTCTTGTTCATAGAAAGAGAAGCTGTTGGAGTTGTAGAAGCGAAGCCGGAAGGCACTACATTAAGCGGAATATCAGAGCAAACGGATAAATATATAAAAGGCATCCCTGACAATATTCCTCACATTCAGGAACCTCTGCCATTTGCATACGAAAGCACAGGAGTAGAAACTTTTTTCAGGGACACGAGAGACCCCGAACCTCGTTCCAGAAAGATATTTGCATTCCATAAACCCGAAATCTTAAAAGACTGGCTTTCTAAAAAAGATACTCTCAGGGCAAGGTTAAAAGAAATGCCTCCGTTAATAACAACAGGTCTTAGAGATTGCCAAATTGAATCTATCCGTAACCTTGAAAAATCTTTCACGGAAGCAAGACCAAAGGCACTTATACAGATGGCATCAGGCGGTGGGAAAACTTATACTGCCGTGAATTTTGTCTATCGGCTGATAAAGTTTGCTAATGCAAAAAGAGTCCTTTTTCTGGTTGACAGAAGCAACCTTGGACGTCAGACAAGAAAAGAATTCCAGAGTTATACAACTCCCGATGATGGTAGGAAATTTACAGAGCTATATAATGTTCAGCATCTTAGTTCAAATACATTTGACCCGGTAAGTAATGTTTGTATTACGACAATTCAAAGACTCTATTCTATGCTTAGAGGAGAGCCTGATTTTGACCCAGAACTTGAAGAAAAGTCTGTCTTTGAGCTTGCTCCTTTTCAATATAAATCCAAAGATGTTTCGTATAACCCTAACATTCCGATAGAAACTTTTGACTTTATTGTAGTTGATGAATGTCATCGTTCAATATATCATCTATGGCGACAGGTTCTTGAGTATTTTGATGCCTTTCTTATAGGGCTGACCGCAACTCCTTCTAAACAAACATTTGGGTTCTTTAATCAGAATCTTGTTATGGAATACAGCCACGAACGGGCACTCGCAGATGGCGTAAATGTAGGTTATGAAGTGTACCGCATACAGACAGAAATTACTGAAAAAGGTAGCACAATAGACGCGGGTTATTACGTTGATAAACGAGATAAACTTACAAGGAAAATACGCTGGGAAGAATTAGATGAAGACCTTGAATATAATGCTAACCACTTAGACAGGGCTGTGGTTACGCCTGACCAGATAAGAACAATTATAAAGACATTCAAAGATAAATTACCTACCGAGATATTTCCGGGCAGGACAGAAGTTCCGAAAACCCTTATATTTGCCAAAGACGATTCTCATGCGGAAGACATTGTGCATATTATAAGGGAAGAGTTCGGAAAAGGAAATGATTTTTGTAAGAAAATAACTTACAGGACTACAGGCGAGAAGCCGGAAGACCTGATTGCAAGTTTCAGGAATTCGTATAATCCACGCATTGCAGTTACCGTTGATATGATTTCAACGGGAACGGATATAAAACCTCTGGAGTGCCTTATATTTATGAGAGATGTTAAATCAAGGGTCTATTTTGAGCAGATGAAAGGAAGAGGAACGAGAACTATTGATTCTACGGAATTAAACGTTGTTACACCGGATGCCTTGCATAAAACGCATTTTATTATCGTAGATGCCATAGGAGTATGCGAGAACGATAAAACAGACTCTAGACCGCTGGAAAGAAAAAAAAGTATCCCGTTTAATAGACTTCTGGAATTAGTTGCTTTTGGGAATAAAGATAGAGATACATTGACTTCACTTGCAGGAAGACTTGCAAGATTAGATAGAGAAATAATTGAAAAAGATAAGAAAGAAATTGAAACCGCTGTTGTAGAATCAGGTCTCAAACCCGACCTGACATTAAAGAAAATTATTAATAACTTATTAGACGCAGTTGACCCGGATAAACACTCCGAAAAGGCAAAAGAAGTTTTCAAAACAGAAGCTCCAACACAGGAGCAGATAAAAAAAGCTTCGGAAGAATTAGTAAAATCCGCCTGCATACCGTTTGATATTCCCAAAATAAGAAATACTATAATAGATATAAAGCAAAGAAACGAGCAGATTATAGATAATATAAGTAAAGACAGGCTTATATTTGCAGGTCATAGCGAACAGGCAAAAGAAAAAGCAAAAACTATCATAGATAGATTTAAGAAATTTATAGAAGAAAATAAAGACGAACTAACTGCCTTACAGATTATTTATAATAAGTCTTATAGCACACGCCATATTACTTATGACCAAATCAGCAAGCTGGCAGATGCAATTAAAAACCCGCCTTATTACCTGACTACGGAAAATTTATGGCAGGCATATGAAGAACTTGAAAAGTCTAAAGTAAAGAGTGCGGGACCACAAAAGCTTTTGACAAACATTATTTCACTTGTTCGTTTTGCAACCGGAGAAAGCAATATGCTTGAGCCTTTTTCTGATATAGTAAACTTTCGCTTTAATAACTGGCTAAAACAGCAGGAAAACGAGGGAACAAAATTTACACAAGAGCAAATGGAATGGCTTAAAATGATAAAAGAGCATATTGCAACAAGTATGAGTATTGAAAAAGACATATTTGAACTTGCGCCATTTTATGAAAAGGGTGGACTCGTAAAGGCTAATGAGTTATTTGGAGATAAATTAGATGATACGATGGAAGAACTAAACGAGGTACTGGTAGGATGATAATTTTTTAACTAAAAGAAGTTAATGTCATAGAGGTGTAATATGAGAATTAAATTAAAGAAAGATTGGGATATTCCAATTCAACCGCCGACTTTAGAATCAAATGGAATTGGTCATTTTGCGGGGAGAAAAAGAGAAGTCGAATTATTAGTCAATGAAATTTTGCATAAAAACCAGGGATCAATCTTAGTGGGTGGTTATAGGGGAGTTGGCAAGACTTCAACTGTTTATAAAGCACTATCTGAAGCAAAAAGTAAAGAAAAGAATCTTATTGTTGTTCTTTTAAATGCGGCTCAATTAGAAGCCGAAAGTTATGTAAAAACTGAGGGGCACAATCAAAATAAAATAGCACCAGAAAAAATTATTCAAAATCTAATTCGCAGATTGTATTCAACAACAAAAGATTCAAATTCAATAAACAAAACATTAAAAGAAAACATAGAAAATCTTTACAGAAAAGCAATTGCAAGCGAATTCAAGCTTAAAGAAAACTACCAAAAACAAACAGAATTTTTATCGGAAGTTGAAAAAGAAGAAAATTCCGAGATATTATTATCAGAAAAAAACATTAAAATTCTAATTTTTTTGGTCTCTTTTGTTTTTGCAGCGATTTTTCAAGTTTTCAAATTAACTCCTTGGGATATGTTAAATAAAATACTTCCTCTTTTCCTTGCCTTTCCAATTCCATACGCTATTAATATTTCATACAAAAGGCGCAAGATACAAAGGACTAAAAACGAACTAAAAGGGGCTGCGGAGGAACTCTATCAATTTGATAATAACATAGGAAATCTTGAATTCGATTTAGAGGAAATACATAAAGAGCTCCACAATAATGGGAAAAAACTTGTATATGTTATAGATGAGTTAGATAAATTGGATCCAGAGCAAGTAAAGAACGTTCTGAAATTTTTCAAGAATTTATTTACACTTTCAAAAGCATTATTTATTTTTGTTGGAGGAGAAGAGCTTTTTTCAGAGATGAAGAAGAAACCAGAAAAACCTGAAATTTACAGGACAAAAGAATACACTTATTTTACTTCAAAATATTTTTTTGCTCGTCCTATGTGGAAGGACTTAAATGAATATATTAATGAAATAATAGAAGAGAAAGAAATAGACAATGATAATTTTGAGAACCTAAAACATTCCTTAACTTTTAATGCAATAAATGATTTTTTTGATTTAATTACTATAATAAAAGATAGGATTATTAAATTTGATAAAGATGGCTATAGCATTATTGAAATGGATAACTTTAGCAATGATGACATTCTTAAGTTTCAATTACATAAACTGCTCACTTTAGTTTTTGAAGAAAAATACTTATCTTATGAACATTCACAATGGTATGAAAATGAAAATATATTAAGAGCACTGTATTCACATATTAGAGATAATATATTATCCCAATATTCAGGACATAGTTTCCAAGATTCTTCGATAGATTCTACTACATTTTCTGCAATTAGAGATTTCAATGCTCTTTTGTATAGATTAGGTATCCTTAATATAATCAGTGAAATGCCACAAAATATCAGGGGGCTACCAGTCCAGATAAGAACCTACCAATATACGGGAAATATAAATATAACCCCTCCATCAAAACTCGATGAGCCAAGTGAAATAGAGAAAAGGTTTATTAATGAATTTAAAAAGTATTGCGAATATATAATTTCAGTAAGTAATATTGTTCTTTCTCAACAGAATAAACCGCAACTGAAAGACGAAAATTTTTGGATAAACCCGACTAATTATACTCAAATGGTTACCGATTTTGGATTTAATGCTACTAGTGTGTTTAATTCATATCATTCTATATACAAAACTCTTATTTCAATGAAACCTCCTTACCTATACAGAAGAGAGATAATAGAAGAAAACACAAAACAAATGTTGAGTTTTACCGATAATATGTTTTCAAATCTTTTCATAATATTATCCAATATCATTCGAAATGTATTTTCTACTTTGAATCTCCAAATTCAACGAGTTCCTCAGAATTCTAATCTTTTTAGCGGTTCAGCTGCTCAAGTTAGAGATATAATTCAACATTATTCCCATCAAGTTATATTTAAACCCGATTATTCAAGACAAATTCTTTTGTTGCCTTTTAATCCGAGTATAAAAGATAAATTGCATCAAATGAAAAAAGTAATTGAAGACAATGCTGCAACACATAACATTTTAATAATAGGAAGTGACGAGGAGAAATTGGGAATAAAAGGAGTTTATCAAATTAACTATGAAACCCCAAGTAAACTTTTGTCTTCAAGTAATAACTTTTTACTATATTTAAATAACAAATTTTTTAAAATTTAGAAAGCAGTATAGCAGCATGATAAACAAATTTTCGTATAATCTCCCCAAAAACTGGGTATGGACAAAGCTAAAAGAGATTTCGTTTATACAAGGAGGCTATGCATTTAAAAGTACAGATTATAGTAACAGCGGGGTTCCGTTATTGCGTATTTCTAACATTAAAGATTGTAAAGTCAATTTTGACCAAGACACAGTTTTTTTAGATAATGCGTTTATAGAAAGGTGCCCTGATTTTCAAATAAATAAAGGAGATATCTTAATAGCTTTATCTGGAGCTACTACTGGAAAATTTGGCATATACGAAAAAGGCGAAGTAGCATTATTAAATCAACGAGTAGGAAGAATTAAGTTTTATAAAGCTTCTCTGGATTCATCTCGGTTTGTTTTCCATTATATGGACATTCTTCGCAAAGATATTTTGAAACAAGCCTATGGTGCAGCTCAACCCAATATCAGTACTCAAGAATTGGGTGAGTTTTCTCTTCCCCTTCCACCTCTTCCCGAGCAGAAGCGGATAGTGGCAAAGATAGAGGAGTTGTTTACAAAACTGGATACAGGTGTAGAAGCCCTAAAAGAGATAAAAAAACAACTAAAGCGTTATCGGCAGGCAGTTCTGAAATATGCATTTGAAGGGAAATTAACAGAAAAATGGAGAGAAGCGAATAAAAACAAATTAGAACCTGCAAGTGTACTTCTGGGAAAAATAAAGAAAGAAAATAAAACACAAGAAAAATATAAAGAGTTTCAGCCGGTAGATACATCTAACCTATCTCAACTTCCCAGAAATTGGGTATGGACAAGGGTGGGAGAAATATTCAAGGTTGCAACTGGTTCTACTCCCGATACTAGTGTTGCAGAACATTGGAATAACGGGAAAATTAAATGGGCAACTCCAAAAGATTTAGGAAAACTATCTTCTCCTTACATTGATGATACAGAACGGAAGATCACGCAAAGTGGACTAGATAGCTGTTCGGCAAAAATAGTACCCTTAAATTCCTTGCTAATTTCTACAAGGGCTCCTATTGGTTATATAGCAATACTTGCCGATAATATAGCATTTAATCAAGGATGTAAAGCATTAGTAAATGCAAATAATAATTTAGTATTTATACAATACTATTATTATCTTTTATTAACAAGAGTCAATGAGATGAATCTTCTTGGAAGTGGCTCTACCTTCAAAGAAATCTCCAAAGATAGCATTGCAAATATTACTATCCCCTTTCCTCCTATTCCCGAGCAACATAAGATTGTAGAGGAGATAGAGAAACGGTTTTCTGTCGCGGATAAAGTAGAAAAAACAGTTGACGAAAACATTAAGCAGGCAAACAGATTACGCCAGAGCATACTCAAAAAGGCGTTTGAAGGGAAACTTGTTCCACAAAATCCAAACGATGAGCCAGCAGAAAAATTATTGGAAAGAATAAAAATAAAAAAAGTAAAACAAGGGAGATAAAATAATATGACTTCTACAACAATTGTACAAAAGCTCTGGAATTATTGTAATGTCCTTCGTGATGATGGTGTTAGCTACGGCGATTATGTAGAACAACTTACTTACCTATTGTTTCTTAAAATGGCAGAAGAACAAACTAAGTTATTACACAAATCTCCCATTGTTCTTAGAGGACTTGATTGGCAAAGCCTTCTGGATAAAGATGGCGATGCTCTGGAAGTCCAATACCGGCATATCCTTGAAACACTTGGCAAAGAAAAAGGTATGCTTGGCGTTATATTCAGAAAATCACAAAATAAGATTCAAGACCCTGCGAAACTTAAACGACTAATTATGCTTATAAATGAAGAAACATGGGTTGGATTGGATGTGGATGTTAAAGGCGAAATCTACGAAGGACTACTTGAAAAGAATGCGCAGGATGTCAAAAGCGGTTCAGGTCAGTATTTTACACCAAGACCGCTTATAAAAGCAATGGTTGAAGTTATGCGTCCCGAACCCGGGATGACTATTTGCGACCCTGCTTGTGGAACAGGCGGTTTTATTCTTGCGGCACATAAATATATAGCCGGTAACTATAAATTAGACAAAGAACAAAAAGAGTTTTTAAAATTTAAAACCTTCAAGGGAGTAGACATTGTTGATAACGTGGTAAGGTTATGCACAATGAACCTTTATCTTCACGGGATAGGAGGAGATGAAAGTCCGATTACTACAAATGATGCGCTTGTTTCATCTCCAACAGAGCATTTTGATATGGTGCTTACTAATCCACCGTTCGGCAAGAAAAGCAGTGTCACAATAGTAAATGGGGAAGGCAAGGCAGACAAAGAGTCATTAATCTATGAACGACAGGATTTCTGGGCTACTACTTCTAATAAGCAACTTAACTTCCTACAGCATGTGAAAAGTCTTCTCGAAATAAACGGTAAAGCGGCTATTGTGCTCCCTGATAATGTTCTTTTTGAAGGCGGGGCAGGAGAAACTGTTCGTAGAAAATTACTTCACGAGTGCGATGTCCATACGTTTTTAAGACTTCCTACAGGTATATTTTATGCACAAGGAGTAAAAGCAAATGTCCTTTTCTTTGACAAGAAACCGGGCAGTGAAAAACCTTGGACTAAAAAACTTTGGATTTATGATTTAAGAACTAACCAGCATTTTAAACTTAAAACAGGAACTTTGAGATATGAAGATTTACAGGATTTTATTGCCTGTTATAACGCATCAAACAGACACAACAGGAAAGAAACCGAGCAGTTTAAGCCATTCACCTATGAAGAGCTAATAAAACGGGATAAAACAAGCCTTGATATACTGTGGGTGAAAGATGACAGCGTGGAAGATAGCGACAACCTTCCTGCTCCTGATATTCTGGCGCAGGATATTATAGAAAAGCTCGAATCCGCACTTGAGCAATTCAACAGTATCCAACAAAACCTAGAGGGAACATAGCCAATTATAGAGAGGAGACACAACCATGCCACTAATAAGAATAGATTTATGGAAAGGAACAGCAACAGTTGAGCAGAAGGGAAAACTTGTAAAAGATATTACGGATACAGTATCCGATACTATAGAACTATGACTACACACGAAATTCTCCAGAGAATAAAAGTATTTTTAGAAAATCCCGATTTGGGGGACTCACCTTATCGTACAGCTAAGTTTTATATTACCACTATGTCCTCAAATCAACAAACCTCTCATATCTTTTGTAATAAAACAGTTGAGCGATTACTTAAATTTTCTCAAAAGCTGTCTACATCAGAAGAAAAACAATTATTCTGGGATGTAATTGGTGGTCCTTTTTATTCTAAGGTGCGAATAATACCTCCTAATGTTTCTCCAGTTCCGATTACAAGGAAAGTTTATTCTTTAATCCGGCAACGATTAGATTTTATATTTATGTTTTTTGTGAAATCAGGAAAAATAGAAGAAGCATTAAATGGTATTAAAAACAAAAAAACTCTTGTTTCTCCCGATATTGAATTACTAAAAGCCCTAATTGAAATATTAGAAAAAGAACCTTCTGCCTTTAATGAAAACAACATTGAAAGCTTAGATATTATAATCAAAAACATTAGAGGTATTATTTATAATGAACGCGAAAAGAAAAGCAAAAGAGTTCAAGCTTCAAAGGATGCCTTCTATGCTTCTTTTGCTGCCTTTGTTGGGAATAAACCTCTGCCACCATCCCAAGTAACCCTTGATTCTATTTCCGATATCCCGGATGAAGTACTAATTCTATGTGAAATTTCACTAAAAGAGCTTGAGGAGCAAATATCAAAAGTTAGGCTTCGAAAATATGATAAAGAGTTGGAAGATATAAATATCATAGAGATCAATCAAGATAAGAAAATAGTACAGACAAAGATTAAAGAACTTGGATTTGAGCCAGATTTAAATACATGTCTTGATAAATTTGACGAAGATTATCAAAAAGCTATAGATGAGTTTGATTTTAAAGCTTGTATTGGTCATCTTAGAACTTTTATAGAAAAATTATCCATTTCAATTGCATTGCTGGTCTCGCAGAAAAACAAGATACCTCCCTCGGAGGAACTAACAAAAATAGGACGTGCTAGAAATTATCTTAGAGATAATAGAGTAAAGTTTTTAACTAAAGAGGAAGACGAACTGTTAGGTGGAATTTATGGAGTTATGTCTGATGCAAGTGCACATTCTCTAACGTCTCGCAAGGAATATGTAAGATTAGCTAAAAATTATGCGATTGAATTTAGTCTGTTTTTGATTAGAAAAGTCTCACAATAAATGACGTTAGAAATGTAATATAGAGCGAATAGCCAAAAGAAAGTTGGGCGTTGGTGGAATGCTTGCATCGGATAAGTTTAAGGAGAGGTAGGAGGGCTTTAAGTAGAATGAAGAAAACCACATATCCAAAACTTGAGAAATCCATTGTGAATTTTTATAACAGGGTAAACAAAATGCTATTTTGGGGTGGGAACTGGGGCTTACCAGAAGCGGTTGAACATCAAGAAGAATCCGAAGGATATGTTAAATTTTCGTTTGTGCGAGGTATAAAATGTTTAATGCAAGTAGAAGAACCAAAGTGTCAGAGAGATAGGTCGGGAGTTCGAGATGTGCTTACTATGAGTTATGCTGTTAACATAAACACTGAATGTTCAAAATTTAAAGCTTGGGAAAAAGAACTCCGAGGTTTTGAATGGGCTATAATCCACGAAATGATTCATATTTGGGAGCACGAACGATATATAGAGTATGCTCTCTATGACATCAAAAATGCTCCATTTGACCAAGACAGTATATATTGGAGCGACTGTTATTTGGAATCGCTCTTATTAATAAGTGAGTTCCTGAGACCAAAGGATTCTATCCTCCGCAGGAGTTTGTTGGACAATATGTATCATCACAGGATGGAATTTTTTACAATGTGTACTATAGTAAGTAAGCGAATTATGGATAATACTAAACTTTTTCAGGAAGTTGCCCCCGAGATATTAAAAACTTATTCCAAGAAAAGGTATGCGTTCAAGGCATTAGTTAAGAAACTCTACGGATATATATAAAAACAAAGAGTCTAAAGCTATTTAGTTTTCCTCCTAATATTCTTTTCCTAAATCTGCATTCTCCTCTATTTCAACAGTAGGCTCCGGATACCCCGGGATATAATGGGGAAAATCCTCTTCAAAGTTCGAAGCAAACTTATCCTGCTTGAGAAATCCGGAATGTTCTATACTTGCTTCTTCCGGTCCCATTGAGGTAAGTTTGTATTTCAATTTATTCTCTACAAATTTCTGAATATTAATTTTTTGATAATCCATACCGAGCATTTCCAAAATGAACTTTAACTCCGACTTCATTGTCAGGCGGTAGTAGTCCTCCTGTTCCAATTTGGGTAATAGGTGCGACCAATCAGCTGTATCCATAGTACTGATGTCCCAGAAATAATAGAAGTATAGCTCCAACACCTTAGCAGATATTTTCTTTGCAGAAGGGAATTGTGATTCATATAGCTCTATGATCTCATCTATTTTTAATTGTTTCAGCGATAGAATGCTTAGAACTAAGCTATCGTCAGTAGTAGCAAGTTTATAGGCTGTTTCCATATCGTTGTTTTTACCAGATTCAAACTCATACATATCTGTTAGGCTATACTTTTTCAGGGCTTTGTTTAACGCCTCTTTAGATAACGCTGCTGCGTTTTGTAACGCACTTAGTAGCTCGTTATCAATGCCGTTATAGAAACGCTGTCTATGCCCTTCTACGTCTTCTGTGGTCAACGTGGTATGACAGACCAACTTAACATGATTTTTAATCTCATCAACGGGAGTCTGACGTATAATCAGATATGTCAGAAAGTTATGGAACGGGTATTCAAATCTTACCGGCAGACAGTCAACCATAATTTTTTAGAGAAGTTCGTTTTTGAAAAAAACGTTTTTCATTTATCTTCCGAACCTTTTCTGTGTTCTTTTAGTTCGTTATAAGTATGAAACATAGACCTTTCGGCAGAGCGCTCATACTCTTGGATACGATGCTTTTCTTCTTTACTCAATGCAAGCCTGGGACGAACAGATTTATGAAATCCATGCAGGCTATCAATATCGGAATCTGCTCTGGCGCAGCGTTGAAGCCGTAGGATATATAAACATATCCTGTCTACCAAAATGGATTCAAACGCATCGGTAGGATGAAGGGTAGAAATGATGTCTTCTTTAAGCTTACTAAACTCCTCTCTTTCCTCGTCACTTAGAAATATTCTATTCGTGAAGATACCGTGTTTAACAGCATTCAGCCGAGTATTTGTCGTATCTTTTGGACCACCGCCCTTCCCCTGGTTATTGGCTTCGTTCATAAGAGTTCTTTCTGAAGTACCTGCCAAAGCCCTTTAACGTCGCCTGCAAGCATTGCATTGTAACAATTTTTATACGATTCGTTGTCCAGATAATCTATAAAGCATTGCCAATCCCGCTCCGTCATATTCGAACTATCGAAAAAATAATAGAAATATTTGTTCAAGTCATCTTCGGTTAAATCATCGAGTTCGGGGAATCTTGTATGTACTTCTTTCAAAATTTCTTTTATTGGTGTTCCCATAGCCTTAAGTATATTTATAAAAACGGCAACTTTTGGGAATGTGTCCATAAGACTCACCATCCGACAGATCCAACTATTCACAAATTGAAGTTTAGGCATGTCATCCATAAACGGGGCTAATTCTTCTATTTTTAAAACCTGAAGGCATTCTTTAAATTCCAACGAATCTCTTTTGGGCTTGTTTATAAAAAAGTTTTCAACGGGGTCTCCCATTTTTGCCATCTCTTCTTCGAAATCCTTGTAAAATAAGCTATCAGGAACCTTGAATCCAAAGAATTTATGTATTAATTCACTCTTGTCTTTATCAGAAGAGCCGATAACAATTAAATACCGTAGATGCCTTTTAAACGGTATTTCGCGATGCAGATCCGGGCGTGCAATACGCATTACATCCACTAACTTCATTTCCTTCTGTTCATTCTGTTCCTTGTTTACCGCAACCCTCTCATACTCGAATTTCATATCTCCCCCTTTTTTCTAACATACTTGTTGTCCTAAGTTTATCAGTATATGACAGAATTTTATTTTTTTAGCAAAACTTGTCAAGACCCAACCGAATAAAAAAATTAAATAAAAAATTAACCCAAGATTTACATAAATCTGTCTAACTTTTTTACAAAACAATCATTGTCTATTTCCCCCATTACCCCAGCAATTGCGTTGTTTTTAATGGTATAAGAATAATAGTAACGGAGGAAGATATGAATAAATTTCACGCTCAGTTTTTGCAAGAGCTCAAAAAAATAAAAGAAGAAATTCTATATTCTATAAGATTGGATAAAAAAATCGATTGTGACAATTATGAGGACATTGCGAGACTAAAGGTATATGAGAAAATAGAAAAAGCATATCTTAAGTTAAAAAATGGAAGTTGCAAAACAAATTAAACTATTATGGAATTACACTTTGAGACCAAGAAATAGAATACACCTTAATTTCTACTTTTACATCACTTGTGGAAGAAGTATTTACAATCTTAAATAAGAGAGTATCGCAGTTAGTAATTTTAGTAGAGGGTATATACCAATTAATATTATAAGTTGTATCTGTTTGGATATCCTGACAAGAACCTGTTAGTTTGTGAAGGAGAAATGTTACTCTTCCATTTGTAGAACCTGAGATATGGGTTGTTACAATATTTAATGTATCAGCTAGTATGTCATAACGCGCTCTTCTATATATAACAGAGTCGTTTTTAGGGATAATTGCGGTTGAATCCATAATAATCTCTACAAACCTTTCAGGTTTACTAAAACACGATGGTAAAAAACAGATAAAAAAGGCAATAACTAAACACAGACCGAAAGGATAAATATTTTTCATATCTATAAATAATCTACGGTCTCTATAATAATTTGTCAATAAAAAATGGAGGTAACAATGGGAACAATAGCAATAACAATAGGGAGTGCAGATAATGGTAATATTCTTGCCCGTGCTGATAAACAAGTAGAAGCAAGTATTTCACTAATGGATTTTGTAAAAATAGGAAATACGATTGGCAGAATTACCAGGATTACAGACAGTCACGATTATTCAACAGAACAAATACTTACTAACATTGCAAAGAAATGTCTAAAAACCAGGCTTAACATTCCAGAAGAAACGAAAGAGATGTTATTTAAAAGAATAGAAATAGAACCATTAGGCACGGTTTATGACACAGGGGAACTCACAGAGTTCGAAGGTAACATCGGATATTTTATGCCGGTGTTTGAAGCAAATGAAAGTGAAATTGCGAAACTTTATCCTAATCATAAAGAAGGCATAACAATAGGGAATATAGCCTCCGGATATAAGAGCACAAATATCCCATTTAAGTTAGACATAGATTTGGCTTTATCAAGGCATGCTTTAGTGCTGGGGAAAACGGGTACAGGTAAAACAAATTTCTTAAAAGAATTAATTGCGTCTAACCTTGAACTCAAGTCTCCACTGCCTATGCTTATATTCGGGCATCCGGATTTAGGAATGGATAACCCTAATGATAAAGGTACAAGGGGACTATCCGCATTAGGAGATGATAAGGTTGTGCTTTTTGGATATGAAAAAAGACTAAAATTATCTCCCGAAGAGTTAGCGTTAACCGATATATTTGAGCAGTTTCCGGATATGTCTACTTCGATGCGTGACCTATGGATGCACATGCAAACGAGGGAGCCAAAGAATTATATCGAAATTCTTGCTAAATATAATTTAAACTCAGACCCGTATAAGTTACATAGACAGCAAATCCCAGACCCGCAACACAAGGGGAAAAATATAACGGTAGGCATTGCTCCTATGGCTACGATTGACGCTGTGAGTAAGCAGGCTCGTGTGCTTGCTAATTATATCGACTCTAAGGCATCTCCTATTGTTTCTCAAATACTGATGTCGCTTAAACAAAGCAAAACCGTGTTAATCAACACTTTTAATATGACCGAATACTACCAGGGATTATTTGTAAAATTGCTTTTGAACAGGCTTCAGCAAAGTGGAAAATACGCAATGCACAGAAAAGTATCCCAAAAATATCTTGTTGTCGTAGATGAAGCACAACACTTCATAAAAACCTGTGGGGAGAAAATTGCTGAATTCGTGATGGAATGTAGGAAATTTGGAGTTACTTTATTATTGAGTACTCAATCACCTGCTTCTATTCCGGCAAGTGTTTATGGACAGATTTATTCTACTATCGCATTTCATTTGAACAAATCGGATTTAAAAGTATTGATTGATTATTCGCCATTACTTGAAGATTGCAAGTCAATGATACTACGACCTCCGTTGAATAAAACACTTGGCTTAGCGATTGCACAAGTAGTGGATTATCCGTACCCCGCAGTAATCCGAGTCCCTCACTTTGAACGAAGGTTCAATAAATAATAAATAAAACGGAGGTAACTACATGACAGAAGAAGAACTACTAAATATTTCAATTCCAAGAGCTAAAATAAGTTCTAATCTTTCGACAGGCGAATTATTGGATTTACAGGTAGATTACAGATTAGAAAAAAGTAAAGACGGACTTTGGTACCTTATTGGCGAAGCCAATCCAACTGGAACACCAAAGGAAGATAGACTGCTACTTGCATCGGAAGAGGTCGTGGATATTATGGATGGCAGTTTATCGGTAGACGAATACTTGCAGGATGAGACTTTTCAAACCCATCAAAAGAAATTGGCAGAACGATTGGCTATGTCAGTTCTATCGGAGCAGGGAATGACTACAAATAGGGAACGATTTGACGTTACGCTCGAACCTTACATTTTACAGCAACACATCGTCCAGACGAAAGGCGAAAATCTGCTTGCAGTCCTCATTAAAGAGCTCAAAAAATCAGATTGTTGCAATCCTATTCCGGCTTATCTCCGTGTAACAGCTCCTACCGGTTTTATTCCAGACCCTATGACATTAGAGAGTCTCGAACAACGAATCTATGAAGGTACACCGGCAGTTGCATTATTGGGACCAACAGGGAGTGGGAAGAGTGCACTTGCAAGATATATGGGTGCAAGGCTAAATAACGAAGGTTATGGAGTATACACAATTGACGGGAATGCACGACTTGAAGGGGATGCTTTGTTCGCTAGAGATGACTTCAACAAAGATGGGACTTTTGTTTTGGAAGGTATTTTATGCAAACTTGCAAGGGAAACGAAAAAACAGGAAATTAAATTGCTAGTGGTACTGGAAGAGTATAATTCTTTTTCTGACGAAACACGGCGTGAATTTTACAGACTTTTTAGTGATGAGGATAGGTATTATACCATTCAATCCGCTAAGTATCAAAATTCAGAAGCTAAAGTAGATTTCTCCAATGTGCAATTTATTTTGACCGCAAACCCCTTGAGTTCAGACCGTTATCTCACGGATGACATGAAAAGACTTTCAAATGCAGAATCCCGTAGGCTGGTAATTCTCTACCAAGATTACACTAAAGACCCGAAGACTATTACAAAGATATTGAAATCTCTTATTACGAAGAAACCAGCATACCAAAAACTTAAACAAAAAATCCCAGACATTGATAACCAGATAAATTGGAAGTTAGGCGTAGATGTATTCAAAGCTATTACTGACAATATAGAAGGCGATTCACTCGGATGGGACATTGGTTACACCCCAGTTGCAGATTTTCTTTTTACGAGCACGCTTCGTCAACATCAACCGCAACGATATGTTATAGCTTTATCCGAACACATTTTGAATGCAATTCCGGATATAAATATCCGTTCTCTTGCCTGTGAAAGGATAAGGCAGGCTACGAATATTATAGTGCCGAAAGAGTATATTACAAGAGGTGCATGATGGAAAGAAATGAAATCCTTGAAGCGAATAGACCTTTAGTCTTGTATGGAGGAGCACAATGGGCTGACGCTATACCGGAATGGATGATAACAGCGATAAAAGAAGAACGGGTATTCTATTCGGCAATGGGAAAAAAAGAAGCCGGTGATTGTGAATGTTTGGCATATCTCGTTACTGCTTCTTTAATGATGCCTCTTTCGGATGAATGGTATAAGGCATATATGTATCTCGCATCACGAGCATTCAAAAAGAAAGGGATAAAAGGACTGCCAGATTTTCTGCAGGATACCGAATTATCCGAATATAACCAACATGGACTAAAGAGACTCAGGGTTTGGATTTACGACCATAGCACGAAGGCATTCAAGATGAGAAAACCTATTGACACTCAATTTATTCCACAGTTACAACTGTTTGCCGGTAAACGGAGGTGCCAATGAAACTCAATCTTGCTGATTATATCCGACACTATGTCAAAAGGGTAATAGGGCTTAATATTCCGGTGGAAGACTCGCCACAACCCTGTGCAGTTTATCAGCCCAAACAGATATTGGGATTACCAGTTTCAGAAAAAACTTTAGGACAATTTCTGGGCGAAGAATTCGTATCTAATGCAAGCAAAGAACTACTGTTCTCTATCATTATTGGATTGGGATACCACGAAGCGGCACATCTTTTATCGGGGGAAGACAATATTACAGAGCCACATATATTGAATAACGTTATATGCGATTCAAACGATTTTAACTTTGTGCCTAATACTTGGCCCGGTTCAGTCCCGTTTACACTTTCCCTTGTAAACACCACCTATCAGCAGAGTCCAGACATTGCGGATATCCCGTTAAAAACAAAGAAAGATGAATTATGTGCCCTGTTGGAGCTTGCCATTGAATTTATGAGGAAAAGACGAGTAAAATTCGAAAAGAAAGATGTAAAGGAATTGGTTGACTGTCATCCATTACACGACGCTTTTGAGAAAATCAAACCAATTGTAAAAGAGGCAAGAAAAGCAAAAATCAAAGATAGACCTACTTTAGTAAAACAATTATTTGAAGTGCTGAAAGGCTACTGGGTGGAGGAAGAGAAACAAAAAGGTAAAGGTAAAAAGAAGGGCAAACCTTCACCAGAACTCACAGCAGAAATGTTAGACAAACTGACAAAATCTGCCGGAGCAGGAAGAAAATTAAATAAAAGTGATGTCAGTAAATTACAACGACTTGCGGAACAAAGCGGTGTATTGAGTAAATGCAGGGAAGTAATGCAGAAAGTCGAAAAAGAAATTGCTAAAGAAGCCCTTGAACGAATTCATTCGTGCATTGATAAACCCTATGATTTACACGAACAGAAAGAAATGTCTTCGTATCCACCACAAATAAACGACCAAATCGTATCAGAAATCAGGAATACTCTAAAGCCTATACTATTCCAACGAGCTATAAAAAGAATGGCACCAAGTACTGTGGGGATACGATTTTCTTCATCGCATTTCCATGAGATTAAGACTAACCCAGATAAGCCAAGAATAAGGAGGGACGTGAAAAGAATAGCAAGAACTATAGATGAGACAAATATTATCTTATGTTTTGACCGTTCCGGAAGCATGGCAGGCGAAAAGCAGGAAACTACAGTTCAGATTGCAAGCAATCTCTACAAAGCTCTTTCCACTATACCAAAGGTAAAGACACAGTTATTGGGATTTAATGACGTGCCAAATCTAATAAAAGGGAATAGAGCTGTATCTATGGATACTGCATTACGGCGAATTCCATTAGGTTTACAAGCACAAGGTGGAACTAATTTCCCACTCGCATTGAAAGAATGTTTGCGATTAGCGAAAGAAACACAAGCACACAAAAAACTTGTTATTATTCTAACAGATGGGGATTTGGCAGGGGACTTTCCTATACGAGACTTGCTTGTATATGCAGAAGAATACAGAATTGAAGTAATTTGCGTAGGCATAAAAGGCAGCAACGTTTTTGAATTGAAACTGCATTTTGATAAATCAATATATGTGGATAGGATTAATGACTTACCACGTAAATTAAAGGAAGTTACTCTATCAAACATATAATTATCTACCGATAATATCAATAAAATTTAACAACAGGAGGAAAGATGAATATCATAGAAGGATTTAGACTTGATAGCCTCGAAGTCCACTTCGGACGCACTGTCAAGACGGGAGATTTTGAAAATATAAGAGCGGATTTGACAATCGGTGGAGCAATTACCGCACAGAAGGATGTTACAGAAGTCAGTGCTCAACTATTTCAGTTACTGGATCGGCAAATATCCGAACAGCTGAAAACTTCTCCAGCAAGTCCAACGCCAAGTGTTGCTTCAGGTAGTGGCGCTCCAGCAGGTGCAGGCAAACCAGGACAAGGGACAAGACAGGCTTCCGGAAAAACAGGGAGAAGTTCCCATCAAAGGGAATCAGGCGATGGTGGCGAAAAACTTGCGACAGCTCAACAAGGTAAAAAGATATGGGCAATGCTGTATAATCAAGGATTGTCCAAAGACGAGATCGTACAACGCCTTGAAGAAAAATTTGGAACAAGCGATATCGCTGAAAACGTATCGGTTGGAGATGCGAGCGACTTTATCGAAGAGTTGCAATCAGCAGCTGTATAACCACGATTATTAATATAAAGGGGGGCTACTTGAATAGACGGTAGCCCTCAAACCATTCATATAGAAAGGAGGCGTAACTACTATGGAACAAACCTTTAGTGTTTCCCGAATAGAACGTTTCGATAAGTGTCCGCTTTCTTGGCGGCTACATTACATAGACCATATCCCAGAAATATCTACTCCCGAACTTCTTATAGGAAGCGCAGTTCATAAAGCAATTGAAATTTATTGTAAACAATTACTTAACGGGAATAAAAGAAGCAGCATAAATGAGATAATCTCTGAAGCCACAGATTCAGTATCAAACGGAGAAATCCTTAATGATGTTAATAGAATATTCCAGGATTTTATAATAACGCATGATTTTAGTAAACGTAAGGTTCTAGGCGTGGAAGAAGATTTAACCCACGATATTGGAAAATATAAATTTCGTGGGAAGCTCGATTTGACCGAAATGAACAATGTCCCTTTGATAAGAGATTGGAAAACAGGAAGAAGAATCTACAGTCAATCAGAGGCTGACAGTTCGCTTCAGGCATCTGCTTATGCATTGCTTCTCTACAAAGAATATCCAGAATTTCGAAATTCTAACTTTTTTGTATGTAAGTTTGAATTCGTCCGCTTCCAACAGGTAATAGAAACTATACGCACACAAAAGGATATTAAACTTACTGAGTCATACCTCATAAAAAAAATGGATACCATTTCTAATGCGGCAGATAAAAATGATTTCCCTCCCAAACCTGGTCATTTCTGCGGGTGGTGTAGTTACTCTAACCGATGTCCTATAGATACGAAACCAGCCAGTCCATCGGCAATTGCAAGCCAAATCCTAATCCTTGAATCTATACTCAAAGACGCAAAAACCAGAATTAAAGCCTTAGTTGAAAAACAGGGACCGGTTGCTATTAACAACGAAATCTTTGATTTTTATCCCCAGGAATCTGAAACATATCCTGTTGCTAAGTTTATGGAAGTTCTCAAGAAGAATAAGGTGCTAGATGCATTCAAGTTCCTGAAGGTTGACAATGAAGAAGCGAAACGTTTAAGTCCACGAATTCTGGAAGAATTGCTGCCATTATCTATTGGGAAGGTAACAACAAAATTTTGTCATAAACAAAGAGAGGTGGCACAATGAAACTTGCAATGCCGAAGTTACCAAAGATAGGCGGAATATGGGTTATTGCCGCAACCATCATTCTGGAAACTGCCGACATCGGAATTAAATTTATCCGAGAACGTCGCCTGCGACGGGAAATGGAAGCGGAGGATGAGCTACGTGAATCCAAGAATTATATTCTAAAGAAATGCCTTAACATTCTACAAAATCAACAGGAAAGGAGAAATAACGATGAAAGCACAGAATGATACCCTCACAAGGGAAGAATCCCTCGCCCTCTGCGTGTTCCTTTATGCCGAAAAACAAAGGCACGGCGAGGATATTAGAATGATAGACGGAGCATTAACTCAACTCAAATGCAAATATAGTGTTTCCTCAGATGAATGGAAAAGTATTAAGAAAAAAAGCAAAAGGTATGTAACGTTTTAGATTTGGAGGCAAAGATGGTATATGTACAAGCATTTGTCTTGAACCCTTTGATTTGTATTTTCATCCTTTGGGCTCTTGTAAAAACAATCTCAGGGAAATTAGAACAACGAATGAACGAGGAAATAACGGAAAAAGTTTCAATAAAATCATTACCTGTTTCCGAAATTGCCGCTGCATTAGGACCTACGATTGAAGAGTTGGCAGATAATATAGATGCTAACATCCCATGGGTAGCGAAATTCTTCGGTAGACGCTGGTACAACGAGACCACCGGAAAGCTAAATGCACTATGTGATAAAAGAAAACTGGAGGAAATTTTGGAAACTGTTTTCGATGAGATAGACCTTAAAGAATTAATTTCAAATAATGCAACAGTAAAAAGTAATGCCGGCGTAACATTGAATAAAATTGTAACCGCAGCATTCCCATCGGGACTTACAGTAGTATTTTCAGGGTATCTGATGGGCGCTTTAATCGGAGGAATTGAATTGTTAGTAAGATATAAAGTATGGTAACAGGGCAAGTCCTGGCGTAAAAAAGAGACAGATAAAAAGATTGTGCCAGGCTGTCTTCTTGCCCGAGAAAAAACAAATCAGGTTCTGCACGCCACAGCACGATTAAGAACGAGAGTAATGGTAGCTCGTCGCCTGGCCACATTCACGGGAGGTGTTGGATGTACAAAGGGTTAGCGGTGCGAATTGAGATGATACGAGAAACAGTCGAAAAAATGGGACCTGCCGTAAAAACTCCGCAAACAGTATGGGAACTCTTGTCAGACTTACGGAAAAAGGACAGGGAATATTTTGTAGTGTTGTGCCTAAATAGCAAAAACAGAGTTTTATGTATCAATACAATCAGCGTTGGGACTTTGAATGCGAGCATGGTACATCCGAGAGAAGTCTTCAAACCTGCGATTCTGGCGAATTCGGCAAGTATAATTCTTGCGCATAACCACCCAAGCGGGGAACCGGAGCCAAGTAGAGAGGATAAAGAAATTACAAAACAAATTATGGAGGCGGGTAAAATACTTAATATTCCGCTATTAGACCACGTAATACTTGGCGGGGAGAGTTGGATATCTTTGAAGATTGAGAAACTAATGTAAGAAAGGGGGGATAAGATGAAAAACGTTGATAATGGCGGGAATGTAACAATTATGCTAAGACAAAAGGCAGAGAAAATATTACTCTCAAAATATGATAAAGCGATAGGTAAAGTCAGAACCGAGCATAGAGAGCTCAGTGAGCGGATAAAGAAGGAAGTAGTTTCTGAGCTGGGAATTGATAAATCAGTAGAAGCTCTGGTAGAGCTATACGAGAAAACCGAGGCATTAGAATCAGAAATAAAGGAACAACTTGGCTCCGGATACGGTTATACTAACTGGAAGGACTGGAAAGCCGGAATTTTCCATGGGGATAAAATTGACAAATTAGTTGAATCAAAGGTCAAACCACAGATAGATGTGGCAAAAGAAGAACTGCGGCTGAAAGAACTCAAGGACAAGCTATTTGAGGATTTGTGGATGGCTGGGCAAACGAAAGCCGTCAAGGACGTGCTTTCCAAGATGATTTGATGAAAACAACAGCGGGTGGGATTAAGTTCCTGCCCGCTGTGTTAACTTCGATATTGCTTACCAATAAAAGATTTCTGATTCTATTTTACCCGCCGGGATAAATTCATTAATTCTGTGTTTATACACTATTGCTATTATTTTTTTATATTTTTCTCTATTTTCGTATTCATAAGTTGTTTTATCGTCCAAGTTTCTATCCTCACCCCAATGTTCTTTTTCCAAAATATCTCCGTTAGAATCATATTTGTATGTCGCCGAATCATATGGAGGATAAACATAATGAGTTATTAAATTTTCATTAGTATCATAAACACATACTGTAATTTGAGAGCTTTCGGGGTGGTCTAAATCAACAGGAGATCTGAAACATTTGCTTTTTGCCAGTTTCCCATTATTGTATTCACATTCTACAACTCCAGAATCAGTTTCTCCTTTTAATAGCTTCTCTTCTTTATTATATATAGCCAATTCACTTTCTATTTCTTCATCAATTACTTTACTACGATATATAGGATCCATTTTTTGCGTGATTTTATCTGTTTTCTCGATAATAATATTATTAGCACCATATACACGAGACAACTCATTCACCCATGCTAACTTCTCTGAAGATAATGATTTCTTAATCATACTATCATCAGCACTATACGCACGAGACAAGTCATTTATCAGATTTCCTAAATAATCATATACACTTCTCTTTATTAAGCGTTCTAAGGTATCATATTTCCATATTGCTTTATTGGCTAATTTCCCGGCAAGTTCCATATATTCACCAGTCAGACCATTAGATACGACCCTCCCGCTTTTATAATATCTATTTTTTTCAATAGGTTTTCCTTGGGTATTGTATTGGTATGTATATGTGTTACCTTGATCCTCTATGATATCACCTTTATTATTGTATTTACACAAAAAATAGAACCTATGCGGAAAAGAATTTACATGTTGTCCTTTTTCTGTAATATATATGCCATTAGATTTCATCACAAATTTATCCTGTCCCCTATCATTCCTCTCGCCCATATATACTACCTCATACAAACTATCTCTATATATAAATTCTTCGTATCTGCTCCCAGGCATTGTGGAGATAAGTGGATTGCTACCATTTGAGTGAAATATTTCATATCCAGGACGATACCAATATGTAGTTTCGTCTACTAACATTCCTTTCTCATCGTAGGTTTTACATTCTTTCGTATTCTTTTTCTCCGTGAATTTCCCATATTTCTCTTCAAAAGTCCACTTAGTTGTGGAAGTTGTATGCATTACGTTTATAGAAGCCTTAGGTGCTTCAACAGTTCCATTAATTGTGCCACATACTATACTGCATAAAAATACAACGATAGCTAAAAACTTTTTCATCTTCGTCCTCCCTTCAAGTCATATAACTTGATTACCTACGTTTCGCTTTCAGCTCCAAGACCTCCGATAGCACTCAATATAACAACTCCAGCCAGTGTAGCAGCTACGACCATTCTCATTTGCACTTGCCTGGATTCCCTCTTGCCGGTTGCAACCCACCGAGCAAAATGCTCGCAATTATTCACAAACAAATTATAATTCGGGTCTTTTAATGCTTTTTTAATTCTGTTTAGCGCTTCTTGTTCATATCTCTTAGGTATTTTCCCAACTACCTCCCATTGTCCGGTAAGATAAAGACTTTTAACCCGTATCCTCGGTCGGGTCTGTTCAATAATAAGAGCAGAATTGCATTTTCTTTTGTATTTAAAGAAAGGGGCTAAGAGCTTCCCAGTACTATCTAAAATAGCATGATGGTCTGTCCATAGGCGTTTCTTCTTCTTTACCCAGTATAGTCCATCTTTTAATTTTTTATAAGACATATAAAACTCCAAATATTGTTTGTTAGCTCTTTTTATTCATTAATTTGGCGTATGGACGTTCTTTTTGAGTACTTTTATACCAATCCCAGTCTGCTTCATCATCATCAATAGCACCATATCCCCACGCTTTCTTAGCAGCTTCATTTATTTTTTTTGCTACTTCTACCATTCCAAACTTTAAAAGTGCATTTACGAGAGGTTCTGCTGCCTGATCCTTCTGCCTACCTGCAATATAACACTTCCCCAGTGCAAACCAAGTATTTAAATCTCCAGGGTTTTGTAGAAGTTTCTCTCTAGATCTCTTAGTCGCTGATGAACAATCATCCCGCTCACTACTTGTAATAAAATCTCTTAATCCTTTACTTAAATCACCTATTGTAATCTTTTTTTTATCTATGGGTTTTGAGGAAGGCTTTTCACCTCTCTCTCCGGAAGAAGCTTTGGATGTGGTCTCGTGTCCTTTTTTTTCTTTTTTACTGGAAAGCTTTACAGGGTTATCTAAAGTTTCAATTAGGTTTTTCCCTTGTAGTATATCTACAGCCAAGTCAAAAATTTTCAATTCTGTATCCGTATCTATTCCATTGGCTTTCAAGTAGTCAATTGAAATATCATACAGGCACTCTTTTGCATCAAGTTCAACTCCTTCTTTCTTTGCCTTTTCAATCAAATTAGGTATTATCTTATATTTCCATGTCTCCATAAATATGTGAGTAGTTTCATCTAAAGAATAAAGTAAAGGTAAGATAACAAAATCTTCTGATGTTTTTGTTTTATCAAGACTAAGCCATTTTCTAATTTCCTGTGTTTTTTCCTCAGAAAGTAGTTTTATCATCTTGTGAATTAAATCCTTAATTGATATAGATTCATCTTTTGAGAATCCACAACCTAACAATGCTGACTTGAAACAATCTAAACTATTAGTCCTCCAGTAGCCAGATTCCACTTTCAGCTTACTGAAATCATATATCATTTTAAATAACCGTAATGGTTTTTCTAATTCATCGTAACCTTTCACAGAGGCAGTTTGACCCCATTGGATTACTTCAATTATAGTTTTTATATTTTCTATTTCTTCATCGTGTTTCTTAATCTTTTCTTTTATGACATTGAAATTAGTTATCAATATTTCTCGGAGACGCGTGTTCTCTGTATGGATATATTTTGCGTAATTAGTAACCGCAATAATTGTATGCATAAGTAAAACATCTTGTTCGCCTAATTTATTTAACAACTTCAAAGTATTGTGCTGTGCCTTAGCCAGATTATGAGTAGAGTCATCCCGAAGTCGAGAATTGCCACCTGTGATTGTGCCCCATATTCTTCCCAGGATATTTTGATTTTGTAATGTGGACATATTTTGTTCAGTAATACAAAGACATTGAACAGCGTCTCTTGCAAATGCTTCTGCTTCAACACGAGACTGTTTGAGGGTAGATATTGTTTTTTCCATAGCAGAATCCCATTCTTTTAACTCTCCGGGGTTATATGATACTATCCCGAATGTAGTTTTTTCTTCATTTATTTCTGGCATTTTTACCTCCTTCTTTTATTTCCTTCCCTTGTCCAATAAGTATTTTATCTAACTCTGCATTCTTTTTAGCCGTTTCGTAAGCTCCTTTGAACAACTTGCTCAACTCTTTAACAAATTCCTCGCCTTTAGCGAAAGAGTTAAGAAGATGTTTCATATCTTCAAACGCTTCCTTTACATATTGTTTATCCTTTGATTTTTCCCCTATATTTCGCCCTTCTTGTTTTAATAACTCTTTTCCTTCTTGAATGTATCCTTTAGCTTGTCCTTGCAATTCTGCTCTATCAACTGTCGTTATATCAACGCCTTGCATGCAAAAATGTATCATAGCTCTTCCAAGCGCATAAGTTGTACAAAAAGCAATAGGAGCCTGAATTATGTCTCCTAAAATGGTTCCAACAACCGGGATCCACTTAACCATGCTGGCGGCCCCTTGAAGAAATTTTCCGGTTATGAGACCATCGAGAGCCCCGATTATTATATTTTTGTATTCTTCCAGTTCAGCACTAAGCTCAAAGAGTTCTGATAGCCTAATTAGCATTGTTACTTGCACTCCGCCAATACCTACAAGATCAGTTGTTGGATAGGGTGAGAGAGCAGCTATTGCTGCTAAAAAAGAGTGTTTTTTAACAATCCCCATCGCCTCCGTATACTTATCTGTTCCTTCTTCTGTCATCCTGCCCTCCCTTCAAGCTTCTACGCTTGAATTAAATCCTAACTATCTCAAAAGCCACAAGAATAATGGCATAAGAATTATAAGAAGAAGACATCTCCTTCCTATAAACTTTAATGTTAACGTCCCCTGGCTAATAAAAAAGGGGCGGTCCAATTGCTCAACTACGATCGAAACCGTAGTTACTCCACGAGAGACTTGGAGCAATAGACTACCCCCTGTAGCTTTCGCCACTAGGGTAACTCACATGGCTCTCGTGGAGCTATTTAAACAAGCAAGTTACAACTTACATTTTAAGTATCAAAGAACTGATTCCAATGTAAAGCGGGAGGGAGAAAAAGTCAAGGAAGTTTTATTTTTTGACGTTTTCGTAACGTATTTGCCCGTGTAGGTTGTTTTTCAAATCACATTATTTATTTTCATTTGACTTCTAACGTATTCTATATTATCTTCAAAAAGTTAAGTAGCACTTTGTTATAAAAAATGAGCCGACTAAACCGAACCAAGTCAAAATCCAAAAAGTGCTTAAAATCAACCGTAAACAAAGTCTCCCTACATCCTAATCATAGCATGAACAAAATATTAGTACTATCAAGTAAGATATATGAGGATAAAAGAGATAAGAAACTCTTATTAGACACAGAAACAAATAATGGAAATTTCTCTTTTGATATTAGAGATTTTACTGACTTTAAAGCTGGGGATTCATCATTGTTTGAGTATTCAGCACTGGTAATAGATTTAACAACATCACTTGGTTGTCCGAGATGGGACGAAAAGAAAATGATTAAAGAAACGATAGCGGAATATAAAAGTGAAGATAGCAATTGGAAGAAGTTTATAAATTCCGTTCCTGACTGGGTAAATAACGGAGAAGTTGTTATACTATTGGATGGACATGATAATACAATCGATGATAAAAATACATATATAGAAAACGCCTGTGTAGAATTTATGGATGGCTATGCTATGTCATCCCCTAAACTAGTGCCAATCCCTTGTAGAGACCTTGCAGATTTTTTTGACATACTCGATATTCAGTATAAACCATTCTCAAAACCCGAATCAGAAGCAGTAACAATAGTTCCTTCTATCCCTGACTTTAATCCTGAACAGAAAACAGCATACCGATCTATAAAATTAATAGATGAAGGAGGAAAAGAAACATATCCGGGATTAGAAAAGATAGCCGTAATTAAGGAAACGGTAGTAGCCTGTGCTATAAAGCGCGGAAAAGGGTATATTGTTTTCTTGCCTCAAATTGCAGGCAAAGATTATTTTCAAAATATACTCAAAGTATTAAATTACTATATAGAAAAGACAAAAGAAATCATTGAGGTAAAAGGAAAACATTCTAAATATGACTTATATATTCATGAGGATAAGGGAAAGGGGTATAATAAAAACTATTTCAATTATAAAGGGATGGGAATAATAAACATAAGTCCTAACGAAGCCCATGTTCTAAGAATAATTGTCGAAAGAGCTAAAAAGAAAGAACCGCCTATTACGGCAAAAGAGTTGAGCAGTATAGAATTACCAGGAAAACAAAAAAACGAAAGTTTGGCTACAAACCAAGAGCCTGTTGCCCAAAAGCGACTTCACAACTATGATTATGTCTATGACATTATTTACAAGCTAAAGAAGACTTTTAGAAAATTTATAACAGGCAACATTATAAAAGACGGTAAGATTAAGAGTAGTACGCCAGGCATTACAAAAGGGTATGAACTGAATACAACACTCATTAGCCCTGAAAAAATAAAAATCATTTGATATTTCCCCAAATTAGTCACGATTTACCTAACTAAAATTTTTTATCGAGATCTAAGTAAATTCCGCTTTTCCCATATTACTTAATACTTAAATTCAGTGAGATAAAAAAAAACTCTTCGAATTGCCCTATTTAATAGGAGATTTATCAATATTCTATTAGACTGAGGGTATGGAAACAGAAAAAACAATCAAAAGAAATGAACTAAACGTGACGGAAGTAAGATTATCGTTGTACGGTAAAAATGGGATTATAGCCTTCGCAGAAGTTATACTAGGCAACTCTTTACGCTTAAACGATATTGCTATTAAACGCACAGAAGAGGGGAAATTATTCCTTTCTTATCCTTTGAAGAAGACCCAATCCGGTTCAGAGTATTTTTACTATAACCCCATTTCCCAAGAATTTGGAGAACAAATAAATAACGCAATATTTGACAAATTAAATGAAATAAGGAATGAGATATATGAAACCGCTAAAAGTTTTAAGTAACTCCGAAGAGCTTTACATATTATTTCAAGAGCTCTATCCCCAATCTATTAAGAAGGGAAAACATTTTCAATGCCCATTCCACGAGGACAAAAATCCTTCACTCTCTATATATCAAACCTCCGATGACCAAGCCAAATATCATTGTTTCGGATGTAGGGAAAATGGAAATGCGATTACGCTTGTAATGCGTAAGAACAACTGTGAATACGTAGAAGCGTTATCAATACTGGCAAAGAGAGAATGCATAGAGCTTAAAGATGTTGATATTGCGCATATAAAAGAGACTAAAAAACGCGGGGATCTTTACGAAAAACTTGGTGATTATTTCAAAGAAAACTTGATAACGCACCCGTCAGGAGAAAGAACAAGAAACTGGCTTATAAAACGGGGTATTCCTAATGATGTATGGGCGAAATTACCAATTGGATTGTATCCTGGAGAGGCAGAAACAAAAAATTTCTGTAATAAATTAGGGATGCCAGATGATTTGATGAATGGATTTTTGAGGAGGAGACAGGACTGGAATGGAAGTACAGTTTTTATATACTATAATGATTTTACAAGGATATCAAGGTTTAAACTTAGAATCCCGGAAACAAAAGAAACTATTTTTCTAGGGAAGAGTGGGACGAAATCTGGCGGGGATTCTGGATTTTTTGGTTTAAATTTCTATACATCTCAAAACACACTAAAAAACACCCTCCTCGTAGAAGGTGAATTCGATTGCCTTAGTATACATACGCTTTCTCTCTTAGCGTATGGGAAACCGACAGAAGCGCTATGTCGGTCGGGAAGCGCATTAAATGGCGTAGCATTAAAAAACCTATCCCGGTTAGGTATAAATGAGGTTTATGTGATGCCGGATAATGATGAAGGTGGGGTTAAATATATTCAAAATATTCTGAAAAATAAAGACAAATTAAATATATGTATAATTTCGCCTAATGACTATAAACCAGGGGAGGATCCCTGCGATTATGCACGCAGAATCGGAGATATCAATAAATTTGCTGAAATAGTGAAAAAAAGTAAATTACTTCCATACCAATGGGTTGCAAGAACAATTACACAAAACAATAAGGACACACCAGAAGGAATTATAACGGCACGTCAGGAAGCAGTGCAATGGGCTAGAGAAGAAGGACTTGATGGGGTTGAATTAGAAGATTTCGTGAAAGAAGTAGCATCTGCTACACAATCTACACCAGAAGCCCTGAAAGAAGAAATCCAAAAAGATACGGGAATAGGAACAAAAATAGTCACAATTGATAGTAAAGAATATTTGGAAAATGGCACTGGGTATGCAGAAATAAAGACAATAATAATAGATAGGGAAAAGATTCCGAGAGAAGAACAATTGTCCAACTTCAAATTGAGAATAGATACGGTAATTTCCATAGAAGAAGGGGAATCGCAATACACAGGTAACTTAATTATTAATAATGAAAATTTAAATTTTACTGTCGGGGAAAATGTACTTTGCGACAACAAAGAGTTTGAAAAAGCAATAACCCATAGAAAACCAACTGGTTTGTATTGGCCAGACAAAAAATTAGGTCTAATCCGAGTTCTGGCAAGGCATTTTAACCAAGAAGCAAAAACAATAAAAGGCACGAGAACTATAGGATACAGTGACAATGCCTATATCACACCTTCCGTAATAATTAAAAATGGTATAGTAAGTCCCAACAATGAAATAAAATTCATAATTGACGGTGAAAATAGTGCAATAAAAAATTATGATTTCATTTTAACAAATGATAAAGATGAGCTTAAAAAAGCTGCCAATTTTGTTCTCAATGACTTTCTTAATCTTACTTCGCATAAAGTTACGATACCCCTTTTGGGTCAAATTGCATTGGCGCCTATCAGAAGAGAACTTGAAATTCCACCTACTGTTCTATTTTTAGAGGGACTGACAGGATCATGGAAAACTGTTTCCGTTAAAGCTGCTCTCAATTTTTATGCCGATCATCACATGGACGCTGGGCTTCCATCAATTAGCTCAACTGCAAATGCAATTGAAAAAATGGGGTATTACATAAAGGATGCTCCTTTTATTTGGGATGATTTCAAATTGGAAACCAAGGGCAGGGATGCAGAAAGAGTTCTGCAAAATTTTTACGACCAACATGGACGCGGAAGATTGCAGCGCAATTTACAATTCAGACCAGAGTATTATATACGGGGCGAACTTATAGTTACTGGAGAAGAATTTCCGCCTAACCTTGCATCAGTTCTCCGACGGTCTTTAATTATCAGGTGCGAAAAGCCCTTACATAGCACAGCAAAAATTAAAAAGTTTGATAAAAACAGACATTGTCTAAGAATGCTTATGCCACATTATATTGCCTGGGTTCAGCGAAATGGGATATCCTACTTTGATGGGGATGATATGGACCAAACAGATATAGCCGTAAAAGCGAATTTAACTGCCCTAAAAACTTTTTTTGCTTTTCTGATGGATGAATGCGACATTTCTGAAATGTTTTTGGATAATTTATTTAAGAAAGCCTGTGAAATTCTAACTACGACTTCTGCAATGGTGAAAGAAAGTATTCCTTTGGAACACAAGGAGATAATTTTTATGCAGACTATATGGGAACTTCTTGCCACTAAACAACTTTTGCTGAAAGAACCTGTCATAGAATTGAATGAAAAAGGCAAGAAAGTGGGATTCATCGGCAAACAAACTATTCCGGACGAGATCGAAGGTGGAACAAAAGAAGTAGAAATAATTTGTATTTACCCTACTATCGCTATCAATGAAGTGGAAAGAATTACCCATGTCAAATTTAGTAAGAACTCCTTGGGTAGGAATTTGAAAGACGCTGGCTACCTTGTAACAACTGAAAACAGGAGTAGTCCGTCACAGTCAGTCTGGGATCCTGAGGCTGGTAAAACTGTTAGCTGCTGGGTGTTTAATAAGGATGCATTTGACAACAAAAATGAATAAATTTTTCATAACAGTTTTTCAAACTGTTAGGCAATTATTAGGAACTGTTAGGTCGGGAATCTGTTATTTGACATTGAACAACAGGGACCTTACAGATCCTAACAGTTTTATAGGGAGTAATAACACACGTGTACAAAAAAATTTAGTTAGTCCACTCTTAATAATTATTAGTATAAAACCGTCTCCCTTTGTTACAAAAAACCGTTATGTGTTAGGAATAACTTTTTTTGTTTATATATCAAGGGTTTATAGAGATTTTATTCCTAACATTTATTTAATACAAATCTGTTAGGTGAAAAATGGAAGATAAGTTTAAAAAAGATTTATAAACATATAATATTAAACAAACAATTTTTCTTGCTAAAATGCAAGAAGAAAAGGAGAAAACATGCCAGTAGATAGCAAAACCCTTGCCACTGGGATTGGACCAGAAGGTGGGTACGTAGCTCCGGACTACGCATACGTTCAGGAGCACGAGTATAGCTACGAGGAAGTCTGCGAAAGAATTCGCCAGGCTTTGAAGTACGGAGACGCGGGAACGTGGGACGCAGCTCTTTGGGCTTCAAAAGCAGCTCTAAAGTTTCCAGAGGCAGATGCAGCACCAGAGATTGCCAAGGATACGAGGCAGTCGATTAAATGGGTTCAAAGGTTGATGGATGTGTGGAAAAGGTTCGAGAAAATAAGAGAAACGGGGAAATATGATTACCTGTTTTTTTCGCATTTTGCTGCAGTCCTTGATATAGAAGATGATGCCAGAGCCCAAGAGTGGTTGGATAAAGCCTCGGATAATAGTTGGAGCGCAGGACAATTGTATCGTGAAATTACCAAGGCTGGAGAGCATACATTACTCCGATACAGTATTATTGAAAAGGTCTCTGGACGGTTAGAACATTCTCTCGAAGGATTCAAAATATTCAATGAGAAGAAACATAAAGACAATTTTGTCATCATCGAGGACAAGCTAGATAAATTAGTTGGGAAAAAGGTTAAAATAACCATATCCGTGCAACAGAAAGGTGACACCCGAGATGGGCAAGTAGATAGACCGGCAGGAACCATTTAGTATAAAATAAAAAATTATCTGGGATTTCTGTAAATCCTAGAAAAATGTTATGAAGTCGATAACATTATAAAGCCCTGTGTTTACGGGCTATAGCGAGAGTTTCTCTCGCATTTTATTTAGCTTGTAATTGCCCGCCCCAAATGGAGCGTGGGTGATTCATTAGAAATATTTTTTCTCCTTATTAAGGGGAAAACGTATAAAATGCGGGGGAACTGTGTTAAATCAGGAATCTGTAAAGCTCAACAATTTGCTAAACATAGAACAAGTAGCAGATCTATTGGGTATAAAAAAATCCACGGTTTATTCATATACACACTACAAAACCATACCATTTGTGAAGATTGGTCGTCTCGTAAAATTTGAAGTCTCTAAGATACAAGAGTGGAAAGATAAAATGCCCTCATGTGACGGGAAACCCCTTTCTGATTGTGGTATAAGAAGAATAGAGAGGAAAAAACAAGGTTTTAATTCACAACAAATTGTAACCACAAAACCTTGTAATCCTTCTTCAGATACCAACAGAAAGGAGGTTTTAATGAAGGGCGTTTATAAAACAGTGAACAAATCAGGGACCAAATATGGAATGCGTTTTGTTGATCCAAGTACCGGAAGGGAAAAGAAGCAAATAGTAAGTGCTTCAAAAGATTTAGCGGAGAAATCGCTTATGGATATTACCTTGAAAATAGAGAGAAAAGAATTCCTTGGCATTGAAGATAAGAAACCCGTGAAATTTGCCGATTTTGTTCCGAGATACATTGAGTATTGTAGAGGGAACAATTCTCCCCTACAAGCTCAGCATAAAGAAAGTGTTATTAAGAGGAGGTTTATACCTTTATTCTCGAATAGAAAGCTTACGGATATTAAGTCCCAGGAGATTGAGCAATATAAATTAGATAGGAAAAACTCTGGCAAGGTTGCCCCTGCTACAATAAACAGAGAATTAGCCGTACTGAAAAATTTATTTACGAAGGCAATTGAATGGGGACTGGCATTTGACAATCCTGTAAAGAAAATAAAGTTCTTCAAAGAACCTCCGGGCAGGCTTAATTACTTGACAACTTCCCAGATGGAAACTCTTGTAAATGCCTGTGTCCCTCATCTAAAGCCCATTGTTATTACTGCACTTAATACAGGGATGAGAAAGGGAGAAATATTAAATCTTGAGTGGAAGGACATTGATTTCGCAAACAGGAAACTTATTGTACAGAATAGCAAAAACAATGCGAAGAGAGTGCTCCCGATAAATCCTACTCTATATGCAACGTTAAGCGATATACTAAGGGTAGGGAACAAAGTCTTTGATAGTAGTAATTTTAGAAAATCTTTTGATGCTGCTGTACTGAAGTCAGGACTCAAAGGGTTTAGATTTCACGATCTTAGGCATACCTTTGCCTCTTTTATGGCAATGAGTGGATGTTCTCTCACAGCACTGCAAACACTTATGGGACATAAAGATTTTAAGATGACCATGAGATATTCGCATTTTTCTGAACCATATCTTGACGATGCAATAGCAAAAATCTACAAGAAGCAAGAACAAAAATAGAATTATACGGGGTAGCTTATAATTATAACTACCCCGTATTTTCCTTGACAAAATTATAATATTATATAATACCAAAAGGAATGGGGAACAATTCATTTTTATGTACCATAGAAAAATTTTTGGAAGAAATTCGGAAGAAATGAAAAATGAATTCTTGTAAAACCCTATGCCCTCGTAGCTCAACTGGATAGAGCAACGGATTTCTAATCCGTAGGTTGTGAGTTCAAGTCTCACCGAGGGTAGTAAATTTCCTGCCGAATAAAAACGGGCAAGTAAAAGGAGATGGAATATGAATTTCTTAGCGCAAAATTTTAGCAAAAGAGACGTTTACAAAGAAGATATCCTTGATTATATAGAAAACAATAAAATAAAAATTCTTAACTTTTGTTATACTGGGAGCGATAGCAAGTTCAAACAACTTAGTTTCCCTGCAACGGATATGTCTTATATAGATTCTGTATTGTCTTTAGGAGAACGGACGGCTGGAGTTTTCCCGGGCGCAAAAGAAGAATCTGCAGATTTATATATTATTCCAAGATATCGTGATGCTTTTCCGGATCCTTTTACCGCTATCCCTGCTCTTAATATTTTATGTTCGTTCTTTGATAAAGATGGTAACGCCCTTGATATTATGCCGGAAAATATATTAAAAAATGCAGTATCAAGGTTTGAAAAAGAAACCGGTTTAACGCTGAAAGCCGCAGGAGAATTGGAATATTTTGTAATATATCCAAATACTTATGATTTATTTAATACACATAAAAAACACTATCATGATTCTTCTCCGTTTGCAGTATGGGAGGATATGAGAAATGAGATATTGGATACATTAGCCTTCTTGAAAATACCGGTTAAATATGCTCATACGGAGAGCGGTAAAATAAAATACAATGATAATTTTTCTGCCGAACAGCATGAAATTGAATTTCTTCCTGTCCCGATTTGTGAAGCAGCAGAAAATGTTGTTATTTCAAAATGGGTAGTCTGCAGTATAGCAAAAAAGTATGGAGTGAGTACAACATTTGCTCCTGTTGCTAAATATGGTGAAACAGGAACAGGATTGCATTTTCATCTTGAATTACTCCAGGGAAAGAAAAATATCGTATTTGATGCCAATGGACAGCTTTCAACTGAAAGTCAAAAGATGATAGGCGGGATGTTGAAATTTGCGCCTTCATTAACCGCTTTTGGAAATCCGATTCCGATTTCTTATCTTCGTTTTATGAGTAAAAAAGATGCTCCTTCTGCTATATGTTGGGGCGAGAGAAATAGGAAAGCGCTTGTCAGAATCCCATTAGGCTGGCAGGATACGGAAAATAAAATGATGAGTGTTGCCAATCCTGGAAGTGAAAATATTTTCCTGCCGGATGCAACTCCAACAATAGAATTCAGACCTGCAGATGGGACTGCTGCCGTGCAGTTATTGCTTGCCGGGTTAGTTGTAGCAATAGAAAACGGATTAAAAGATAATTCCATTCTGGATATAACGAAAAAACTGTACGTTGCCGAAAGAGAAACTTTAAAAGAAGGATTGGAAATTTTGCCGTTGTCCTGTGAAGAATCGGCAGAAGCCTTAAAAAAAGATAGAACATATTACGAAAAAGATAGGATATTTCCTCCTGAACTAATAGATAATGTTATAAAAGATTTATTGGCCTTTAAGGAAGAGGATGCGATTATTCATAACCCCGATAAAAACAAAGAAAAAATTCCGCAACTTGTAGAAAAATATCTGCATTACTAAAATGAAACCGCTTATTGTCATTACATACGGAGTTAATACAAAAGAAGAAAAATTAGTAAACTACAAAAGGACAATTGAAGATTTTGGCGGTAGATATGAGTATATTATTTCTATGTCCGAATTCAAAAAGAAAAAGCTTGATGAGAAAATTGACGGGTTATTGCTTCCCGGCGGGGGAGATGCAGACTCAAGTTCTTACTGTGAAAAAAATTCCGATAAAGTAAAAAATATAGATACTCCAAGAGATAAGCTTGAAACAGAGCTTGCGCGGTATGCGATAAAAAATAGAATTCCATTACTTGGTATATGCCGGGGTTGTCAAATGTTGAATATTGCAACCGGCGGGACGTTAATGCAGGATATATATACGGAATGCAAAAACCCGCTGAGGCATTCTCCCGTAAATGAAAAATCACAATGTGACGAAATGCACCAGATGAAAATTAAAAAAGGGACTTTTATTTTCGGACTTTTCAAGGATATTCTTGATAGTAATAATGAAGTAACGATAAACTCATACCATCACCAGGCGTTGAAAAAATTAGGTAAAGGTCTTATCGTATCTGCAGTTGCGAGCGACGGAATTATTGAAGCAGTAGAAAGCAAAGATAAAAAACATTTCTGTATAGGTGTTCAATTTCATCCCGAGCGAATGCGCCAGACAAAGTTACACGAGAAGTTATTTAAGGAATTTATTAAAGTCTCTAGAAAGCCCTTTCCAGCTCTGCTGGATTAGGGATTTCTATCTGGAGCGAAGCGAAAGATTCTGCCCTTTCTGGCTTAGGAATTTCTTAGTTGGAGTTTGTTTAGTTAGAAACATTACTCCAACTTATCCCGCTTCGCAGGATACCTGATCCGCCTCAGGCGGCAAAGCGAAAGATTCTGCCCTTTTCAGCTAGGCGAGGTAAAAATCAGTCAGATACTACTTTTATCGTTTTTAGCGAATTATCTTCAGCTCCGGTAAACTTCATACCTGCTTCCATTCCAATTTTAATGTAGTCAATAACTTCTTCGGAAATTTTTTCACCCGGTAATAGTAAAGGTATGCCCGGGGGATAAGAAACGATTAACTCCGCCGAAATACCCCCTATGGAGTTGGATAACGTTAAGGCTTTTTGAGGACTAAAAAGAGCCTGATGAGGAATTAACAACTGCTGTGGTACATTATTCAAAGAACCTATTATATTGCGGTATTTTTTTGATATTTGTTGGATTTTCTGAACATTTCCTTTTTCTTTGGAGGCAAAATCTGCCAGAGAAGAGAGAAAATAGTCAATTCTTTTCTCTGTATCACCTATGCTTACAATTGCTACAATGTTAAACAAATCCGCCATTTCCACTTTTATTTTGTATTTTTTTCTTAATATTTTTTCCATATCATAACCTGTATATCCAAGTTCTTTTGCAGTGATTATAAGACGGGTCGGGTCCATAGCATAACATCCCTTTTTGCCGAGCAATTCTTTGCCGTAACAACATAATCCCTGTATTTTATTAATATGGTTTCGCGCTTTTTCTGCCAATCTGATAGCTTTTGTCAGCAAACTTTTCCCTTCAGTAGCCATTTGCATACGCGTGCAATCAAGAGAAGCCCTTAGCAGGCAAGACGGGCTTGTTGTCTGGATTAAAGTGATCATTGATTTGACTCTGTCTTTTTTTACTCTATTTCCTTTTATATGGAGCATAGAGCTCTGGGTCAATCCCGAAAGCAATTTATGTGTACTGTTGGTACACATATCAGCTCCGGCATCCATAGCCGAAACAGGAAGGTCGGGATGAAACTTAAAATGAGCTCCCCATGCCTCATCAATTAACATTGTTTTTCCATAAGAATGAGCAATTCTAACTATTTTTTGAGTATCCGTTGATAGCCCGTAATAAGTAGGGCTGGCTATAATTAATACTTTTGCCTTTGGATGTTTTTTTATTGTTTTTTCCACATCTTCGGGTTCAACGTTAAAAGGGACGTGAAGTTCTTTATCAATCTGGTAAGGGATAAACACGGGAACTGCGCCTGCCATAATAATTCCTGACATAACAGATTTATGGGCATTACGGGGTACGATTATTTCATCTCCATAATTGCAGGTCGCCAGAAGCATCGTATGAATTCCACCCGTACTGCCATTAACCAGAAAAAAAGAATTGTCTGCGCCGTAAGCTTCTGCTGTGAGTTTTTGGGCGGATCTTAATGCGTTGTCGTAATCTTCGATGTCATCTATATCTAAGTCTAATTTTAGAGCTTTCTCACCGATGAGATCACGAAACTTTTTGACCGTTCCCCCGCCTTGTTTGTGCCCGGGAGTATGAAAAGGAACCACCCTATCCCTTACATACTTAATCATCGCGTCAAAATAGGGAGTGTCTTTTTGCGTTAGCATTTAATGCTGTGGGGAACATATTCTTAAAAAATGTTTTGTCAAAACTTTTTTTTATTTTTTTTATTAAAGTGTTATTCCTCTTACTCGTATACCAATTATTTCCCTTGACATTCATTGTAGAATAGATAAAAACTTTCAGATTATAATAAAGGTTAAAATAAAAAAGGGGAAGAATATGAAAACATTGAGAGTTAGTATGTTGAAAAAAACAGTATTGTTTTTAATGACGGTTATTTTTGCGATGACAATAACTACAAAGGATTCAATTGCCAAAGATATGTGGGTGATTGCATATCATCCTTGTTACCAGTGGAATGATGTCCCTGCACAAAACGTTCCCTGGGAGCATATTACCCATTTAAGCCTTGGTTATTTATGGCCGGTAAAAACAGGAGGCGTGTATACCGTAGCCGTGCTTGATGGTTGGAGCGGAGACTGGAATAGTTGGCGCAACACTGCAAAAAGCTATGTAGATACGGGACATATTGAAAATCGAAAAATACTTTGTATGCTTGGCGGAGCAGGCTCTAATCCTGATAGCGTCTGGAATAAGGCTACTTCAACGGCAAATATTGACAGCTTTGTTGCAAACATTAAAGCTATATTACAACCAATGGGGTTTGATGGTTTAGATCTGGATTGGGAAGATGCCGTTGACTACTCCAAACTGGTACTACTTGCGCAGAAACTCAGAGCAGCCTGGCCGGATGCAATTATTACTATCCCAACGGGCTGTCAGGGGCAAGATGCCGTTGATTTAGCGCCTGCCAAAAACGCAGTTGACGTATTTATGCCGATGACTTATCTTGATATAGCCCAATGGGGAGGATGGCTCATCCCGATACCTTTAACTCCTCTATACTCTGCGGGTTCTAACCCGTATTCAATAGAGTATGTTCTTAATAGATGGACATCTGCAGGTGTTCCGGATTCAATGATTATGATGGGAGTTGGAGGTTTTGGCTCCGTATGGGGGGATTTAAGCGGAAATGGTCGCGCTCCAATAGCGCCATATTCAAATACTGACTTAAATGAAGGAGTAGAAGGCGAAACCTACAGTATTGCCAATGATAACCTTGTTACCTGGAGTTGGGTAAAACAGGTTCTTACTGCTAATCCTGAAATGGTTGAAGCATGGGACGATACAGGCAAATGCTCGTATTGGCATACACCGGCGGTAAATGATTTGGTATCCGTGCAAATATGGGGACAACCGCGTAATATAAGCCTTATATTTTATGAAACACCGCGTTACATAGCCGAAAAAAAAACATATTGTTTAAACAATAATATGAAAGGAATGATGTTCTGGACGTTATCACAGATGATGGATGGCGACTCTTGTCCTATTCTGGAAACGGTAATTCCGGTAGAAGAGACGCAATCGCCCAAAATTTCTCAATTTAAGTTATACCAAAATTATCCAAATCCGGTTACTGCGGGGACTTATCTTGAATACGCTTTGCCTAAGGATGCAATGGTTAGAATTAAGATTTATGATAGGACAGGTAGAATTATTAAGACACTAATTGCCAATAATCAAAAGAGTGGAAATTATAGAGTTTTCTGGAATGGACAGGATAATGCCGGGCAGAAAGTATCAAATGGAATCTATTTTTGTCGTATGGAAGCCGATAATTTCAAAGCAACAAAAAGTCTTATAGTATTGAAAAACAAGTAAAGCGAAAGAAAGCGACCCTAAATGGTCGCGCTACGAAGAAGCATATTGGCTATACAGAAAAGTACAAGCCAATAAATATCTTTTCCTTAGGACTATCCTAAATTCCAGATTACATCTTTAGACTTAAAAATACCGTAAGGTAGTTTCTTTGAGATAGTAGATTTGACGAATTCCGGCAGAACAAAACAGGATTGATGAAGTTCAGAATTATAATACTTAAAACTTAAGTTTCGTTCTTTTATTCGTTTATTTAATTTGTCAATCTTTACTTCACCGGGAATAAGTTTTTTTGAGCCGACCGTGAAAGACCAGTAAATCCCGGGATAAGTTGGTATAATTGCGGTATAAACTTTAACAATCGGGAATACTGCTTTCATATTATCAACTACCATTTGAAGCATAGTCGGTTGAAACACGGGAGAACCGCTTTGAGTAACTATCATCCCGTCATCACTCATACGCGAATAAGCATTTCTATAAAATTCAGGTGTAAATAGTTTTACCGCTTCTCCAACAGGGTCAGTTGAATCTACCAGCATTATGTCATAAGTATCTTTACTTTTTTCCAGAGTTATGCTTGCTTCCGCGCATATTATGTCTGCTCTTTTGTCGGAATAAACATTTTCCGCTATATTCATATATTTTTGGCATTCATCAACTACATCTTTATCCAGCTCAACCATAGTTGCTTTTTTGACGGGATGTCTCAAAACTTCCCGTAATATTCCGCAATCTCCGCCCCCAACTATATAGACAAATTTCGGGTCGGGATGCGTTAACATTGGGATATGAACTAACATCTCATGATAAACAAATTCATCTACCTCGGTTAACTGGACAATATCATCCAAAAGCAGCATTTTCCCAAACTGGCAGGATTCTACGACTTTTATATTCTGGAAAGGAGATTGTTTTTCGTGGATAAGATTTTTAATCTCATATTTTACCGTATAGTGTGGATAAATTTTTTCTTTAACCCAATTCTGGCAGTTTTTAGACGATTTTTCATTCATATTATTACTCCTCCTTTAACCTATTTTCTTTAAGATATTCGTTTATTATTTTAATACTTGCTGAAGTGCCGATTCTTGAAGCTCCTGCATTAATAAGTTCAATAGTCTGGGCAAGTGTTCTTATTCCTCCCGATGCTTTTACTCCGAAATTTTGTCCGACAGTATTGCGAAGCAATTTTACATCTTCCACAGTAGCCCCGCCATATCCAAATCCAGTGTTTGTTTTTACGAAACCTGCTCCTGACTCAAATACGATTTTTGTTGCCTTTATTTTTTCTTCCGTTGATAAAAGTCCTGCTTCAATAATTACTTTTACAATTGTTCCTTTTACTGCATTCACCACTTCTTTTATATCGTTTTCTACTTCTGTATATAAACCTGATTTTAGAAAACCTATATTCATTACCATATCAATTTCATCTGCCCCGTTGTTGACACATTTTTCTGCTTCTATTGCTTTTGTAATTGATGTTCCAAGTGGGAAACCGGATATTGAACAGACCTTAATCCCGGTTCCTTTTAACTCATTTGCCGTAAACTTAACCCAGCATTGATTGATACAGCAAGACCAGAATCCAAATTGAATTGTTTCGTCTATATGTTTTTTTATATCCTGCTTAGTAGCATCAGGCTTCAATAACGTATGGTCAATCAATTTGCAAAGTTCTTCGATTTTCATTTATTTTTCCCTTTTAATTTTCCGTATAGCCTTAAAAGCCAACTCTTCTTTGTTGTGATTGCATTCTCAGGACACATTTCGTTGCAACAGAAACATGAGATACATAAATTTTTGTTAATTATAGGATAAGGCGATAACTTTATTGCTTTCGCGGGGCAGCTTTCGGCGCATACTCCGCATTTTATACATTTATCCCTAATAACAAGAGGCTCTATTCTTCTTACTGTGTTGTAAATACCCATTAACATAGGAGGAATATTGCTTATTGTTATTGCCGATTTTTTGAAATTCACGCTTACATCTTTTATAGTTTCGCCTAGAATCCGTATTTTATTTAAATCTCCGGTACCGAGTCCTCTTTTATCCGCGATAGAATTTGTGTAAATATCCGCAGGATTAAAACCTATGATTTTTGAAGCTACGGTATCGAGAGCAACGGCATCATAAGAAGCAAGAACAAGTCCTGCGAATTTAGGAGAGCCGTTATGCGGTCCCTCGCCTTCCATCCCTATAACAGCATCCATAATGTTTAAATGTGGTTTTACAGCCGAATAAATGTCGATTATCGAGTTGCTGAATTTTTTATAAGACCCGAGTTTGTGAGCGATGTCCCTGGTTTTTGGGGCTATAACGCCAAACATATTTTTGACTGCGCCGGTATATAACGTATTTAAGTGGGTCTTTAATTTCGGGATAGAAATAATTACGTCTGCTTCCAATGCAAGTCTTGCTACATACATAGTTTTCAAGTGAACGGCATTCGGAACGTTTATTTTAACAAAAGAATTATTTACGCTTTCAAACTGAAGGGCTTCTATTCCGGCAGCATCTGCGATTTCTTTCATACCCGATTTGATAATGGCTCTATTGTTTTTGTTTGCAGAGAAAGAACCCGGGGAATCCGCTATGATTGGTATCCCGCCGACTTTTTTTATAAGTTCTATGATTGTTTTTACTATTGCGGGATGGGTTGTTACGGCTTTTGAAGGCTCCGTGCCATCCAGAAGATTTACTTTTAGAAGAACTTTATTTCCCGGTTTAATTATATCCTGTAAATTTCCAATAAGCGATAAAGCCTTTTGGACTGCCGTATCTACATTTGACTGTTCGTAATCTTTACACCTGACGATTGAAACATTAGTCATATCTTAGACTTTTAAATATATTGTTTCAATGATTCTATTGTTTTGAAAGGGTCTGTTTCTATTACGCTGCAAGCATAAAGTTCCATTGCTCCAATATCCGTAGTTTTGTTTTTCAGATTGCCCCTGTCAACCAATCGTATGGTTACTGGGAATTCATCCCATTCTGGATTATTAGTCGATTCCAAAGGTTTCATCATAATAACAAGATTAAATGCCCGTACTCCAATGGTATAGTAGCATTTTAATAAACTTGCTAAAGTTAGGCCGAGATTGGAATCTAAGTTAGGAGTATTAATCAGCAGTTCTTTTTCTTTTACCGGGGTAAGATATGACATAACGTTTATGCCTGATTTTGGCTGAATTCCAAGACCCAAGACATTATGTATATGGAATAAATCCTGCCAGTAATTACTGTTATATTTCTTGAAATAATTATTTGCATTGGTATTAAGGGCTTCTATTTTAGGATAAGGAGTTTCCGACAAAAGTGTTTGCATATGCCCGTGAATCACGGAAGCTCCCGCTCTCCATGTGCAGTTCCACATAATAAAAGGAAATATAGCTTCATTATAACTTTTGTGAGCTTGTTTCAACCATTCTTGTGCCGTACTCAAATAATCATTAATTCTTTCTGCTTCAAATACAAAAGGATAATGTTCGTCAAAAATTACGAGTCCGTGTAGCCCGTCATATTTTGCGATGTTACTTGCCGTTATGCAGTGTTTGCCTTTGACTCTTCCAAATGTATCTGCCGGTGTTAGTTTCAGCGGATCACAAAACGCGCATCCTTTTGTTTCCTGCAATGTTTTTTCTTCGTTCTCGTCCGTTTTTGCTTCTATGGGTCTTTTGGAGCGTAAGTGATTAAAGAGAGCTCCTTCATGAGTTATATTGTTTACTACCTGTAAAATATCCTGTTTTTCTACTGTTGAAATCTCTCCGAATCGTGGTTTTATCCAATCATGCATTTCCGGAGGGATAGCAAGTTCGCCGGTCCCTTTTGACATTTTGAAGATGTTATTGAACAACTTTTTGTCTTCGGGGGAAAGTTTTTCAACAAGTTCATTTAATTTTAATATTTCCATTTTTCACCTCGCTGGTTAATTCTACAAGTGTTGCCGAGCTCCATGCCTGTGCAAGACACCCGCAGGGGTTTAATTTTTTTGCAGAAGATAATTCTGCGCAATGACCTATAAATCCATAAGATAACATTTCGGTTGTAGACGCTTTCAATATATCTTTTATATAAGTATTAAAATAGACTTTGTCAATCCTATACATAGATATAGCGGCAAGATTATTAACAAAGAACCATGAATCGCCATTGTGATAGCTTCTATCGTCTTGCCCCGTGTATTCGTCACAGTATAAAGGATTGTTTATGTCTATTGTAGATAATCCGCCCCATTTCAGCCATAATTTTTTAAGTGTTTCTGAAAACACTGATTTCCACTCGTTTTTAGTAAGTAATTCAGGATATAAATAACTGGCGATAAAAATATTTGGTCTTATTGTTGTGTCAAGATTGCCGGATTCGTCTATGCCGTCGGAAAGCATTCCGTTTACAAAAAATTTGCTTTTAACTTCTTTTTTTAATTCCTGCTCCATTTTAGTATATTTTAACGTGTTGGTTTTTGTTAATGTGGATATATAATTTATAGCTTTGAGCATAGAGAGTTGCAGTGCCTGTATTTCTATTCTGTATCCTGCCCGCGGGATTGTATCCATCCATGTTTCTTTTTTATTGTTCCGAATTAAGCCGGTTTGTCCATAATTACGATATATGTTGTCAACACTATTATGTAATGTTTTTTCTATTTCCGTAAGTTCTTTTTTGGAGAAGTATTTATTCAAAGAATGTTTTGAGTTTAGTGTTTTCAGGAGAAGTGATAATCTGTGAAAAAGCCATCCGATAGCATCGGCGCTGCCGAGGGATGGGGGAGAAGGGGCATACCAATTTGATAATCTGCCATCTTCAAGAATACTGTTAAGATAACGGGATAATATAGATTTAGCCAATTCATATTGTCCTGCCACTATTATAGCGCCTGTGGATATTAATTCATCTCTTGCCCAGAACTGGAAAAACCAGGGGAAACCTGCAAATATACCTATTCCGGCGGGTGTGTCCGTTACAAGCGATTTTAGTGCGTTTGTTTCATTGCTCAAGCTAGAAGCTTGATTTACAAGTGTATCACAAGCATCTTGCTTGTGTTTGAAACTTTCAAGCCGAAAGTTTGAATTACTTCTGCTGCTCAAGCTGGAAGCTTGAGTTACTTCTGTATCACAAGCATCTTGCTTGTGGCTATTTTTAGGATTGTCTTTTATATATTTCCGGATTTTTTCTAATTGTTCGGGGCTTCTGATTATATGATCAAAAGATTCGTGCATCCACAATTCAGTTTTCTGATGGAGTAGTTTATTTATCTCATTGGCAGTAAATGATTTCCATGAATGGAGAATCTGCGTTAAAGTCCATATCCCTTTTGGAATAACAATAACATGAACATGGTTAGGCATAATGATATATTTGTCCAAATAGTATCTCTCATTATCGAAATACATTATTGCATTTTCAACAATTTCCTTACATTTAGGATTGTCTAATACGCAGGAGCCATAGCTGTTGTCTAATAATTTATCATATCTTCTTGAAAATAAACAATAATATTCTTTTTGTTTTTCTTTAGATAATTTTTCTATGTTGAATGTATCAGAAATACCATTTTGCTTAAGCCATAAATTCCTTTCTTTTTTTATATTATCTGCCACTTCTTTTGGAATAGAATCATTCAGTCTGAAAGTGACAAAATATGATTTTCCTTTCTGTTCCCAATGGGGCAAGTTTCTTTGGTGTATACCTAATTCATCATTGGGATCAAAGTAAATACTGTTATCAATTTCATAATTGCTATTTTCAAGCTGGAAGCTTGAACTACTGCTGCTCAAGCTAGAAGCTTGAGTTACTTTAAAAGAAAATACCAGTTTTATATTGTTTTGGACTTTAATTTTTAATGCTTTATAAATGTAGAATTCAGATTTGCCATTTCTTTTTTTATCATATGGATATTCTTTTTTTACCCATTGCCCTATATTTATATATTCTTTTACTCCATTGATGGTCAAAGATTTCCCGTCTTTTTTGTATAATATTTTTAAGTTATCATTTTCCCGTGTAATTTCATAAATTCTATTTGTATCATCAAAATCATATATTTCTCTGAAGTCTAAATCTATATTTATATAGCCGGTATAGTTAGTAACTTCATAAATTATATCGGTGTCTTTATAGTAAAACTTTTCTTTGGTTTTGCCGTTTATTCTTTCTATGGAATCATAGTTATTTATTATGTTTTCGGGGAGTAAATCAATACTTATATTTTCTATTGTCTTATATAGAGTCCATTTCTCGGGTAGAAAATGAAATAAACCTAAAAAATTAGAAAACTCGGAATTTCCAAGTGCAATATAATTCCCGTTATTATTTGTAAGTAAAAATAGTTTTTCTTCCATAGGCAGACGGGAATTATTTACTCGCATCAGGTAAGCGTAACTTACAATATTCTATTCGGAACTATGCCGTTTATTTAGAATGCACTTAACTTTCGACTATTCCCTGTATATTTTTATTTCTCCAGTGCCATATTATGTGCCTGGATATAGTTACATACAAGAATTTTCCATTCAACAAGCCCGGTTAATTCTTTCGCTATTATTTTTTGGTTTACCCTGTCTTCGTGTGATAGATGGAAAAAGTCGGACATAAGTTTATATAGTTGTTCGACAACGTCTTCGCGTTTTATACCTAATCGTTTTAACAAGTATATACCTTTTCCAACCCATGTTTTTTGTGATTCTATGAATTTACCGAAGCCGGCTAAGTCGGTGGTTATTGCCGGGACACCTAAGGCTCCTGATTCCAGAGGAGTATATCCCCACGGTTCGTAATAACTTGGAAATACGCCTAAATGAGCGCCTGCAATGGCATCGTAATAAAATAAATTTGACAACCCGTCATTTCCTGTGAGGTAAACAGGGTAAACGATTACTTTAACTTTACTTTCTTCGCTATTATCAAGTCCGTTTGCCTTTAGTGTGGATATTACGGCATCAAATTCTTCGTTTTCAATTTCGTGAGTTGCTATCGGTGGGTTCCCACTTCTCTTGAAATGCAGAGTTTCTTTTCTTATGTTCTGCATAAACTTGTTAATAGATCCGGATGCTTCTTCTGTCCCTTTTGCAGAGATAAATTCATCTGTTATGTTCGTGCTTAATTCGTTTATATGTTTATTTACATACTCTTTTATGCGGAAATAGTAATCCCTGTTTTCCGATAACGTGGATTTTATTCTCTTAACTGCCATAGGAACCCAAAAGAAAAAGATAATATTATCTTTAGGCTGTTCATCCTGAAGTTCTTTGTCCAATTTGGCAAGCGCTTCAATAAGTATATCAAGCCCTTTATTTTTAAATTCATATCTGCAAGAAGTATAGAAAATCAGATTTTTGCTGACATCCATTTTGTAGTAAGGTAAAAAGTAGTATTTCAGGAATTCTCTTATTTTATCACGGTTAAAAACGTGTTTGATAGAAGTTTCTTCTATAGTCGGAAAAGCAGTGGAGTTCATCCCATTTAGTAATAGAATATCCGGTTTTCTACCGAGTATTTTTTCAGCTTCAACTGCAGTAACTTCGGAAACGGTTGTAAAAATATCACAAGTTTGGGCAGTTGCTCTTTCCACGGTAAATTTATCTTCGACGTGTAATTTATAAGCAGATTCCTCAGGATTTACGGATCCCAATTTTTCATAAAATGCTTCTCCGCTGCCTGCCAGGCTTCTTCCCAACATTGTGGCGTGAGTTGTAAATATAGTTTTGATTTTTGATTTTAGACTTTTTAAGTTCAATACTATAAAACCTGCAAGCCATTCGTGACAGTGAGCAACTATTTTATCTTTAGCGTATAACTTGCCCAATCTATCAAGGAGCATTGTTACTCCTTTTGACCACAACATTGGTTCTTCAAAATCCCATCCACTTCTTAGCGAATCTACTTTATAATTTTCCCATAATTCCGATTTTACGCCGTTTTTCATTGAAAGAAGTTTGTCAAACCCTATTAGTATTGCATTAGGTTCACCGGGGATTAGCCATTTTCCATAATGACATTCTACTCCCGCAATTGCAAGAGATTTGAAAATTCCGTTCCATTCCTGTGGAGGCTTTTCTTCCCTGAATTCTTTGAGTGAATTATTCCCAAGGTAAGGGCCTACCGCATAGTAATTTTTATAGCAGCTTACCATAAAAGGAGCTTTTTCTCTAATTACCGTGTAAATTCCACCTACTTTGTTGCATACTTCCCATGAAATTTCAAAAGCATAATCAGTTTGTGGTTTTAGTTCCGAAGCCATAGTTTCCCCCTCATTTCTTTCGGGATAACACCCTTACTTAAGGTTTTGCAATCCCTTCTTTTAGTAATTTAAAATTATAATTAGGGACAATTTAACTGATTTACATAAGAAAGTCAATAAATTGTTTTTCTTTTTTCTAAAGGAAGAAGGCATTGCCTTTCTTCTGCATTTGTATATTCTGACCAGTATAAATTTTTGTGTAGCGAAATTGCAAATAGCTATACAAAAATAAGGACAAATATATTTAATACATCGTTAATACTCATCTAACGACATTTATGTGCTCTATACAACAAAAATCCTACCAATTACTTTGAAAGGTAGTTAGATATTGCTTTTTTGGTTTCAGCTTGATTCCCTGCATTCGCAATTTTAACAGCTAGATCAGGGAGCTTGAATACGTCTCTTACCCAATTTGCAAAATCGTTTCTATCTAAACTTACGTGGTGATAGAAGATCGAGTCATCCATTGTGTCGAGTGTATCTTTAAGGTCTTTTAGGGTCCTTAAAATCCTGCCATCCTGTAAAAAGAAACTTTTTTCTACCGGCACTTCTTTTATTTTTGTTTCTGGCAATTTTGCTGTAGATTTTGGCGATTGCTTTGAAACTATTTTTTTAGCCATTTCTTCCTCCTTTTTGGAAGTTAATATCCTTGTTCTCATATCGTTTAGAACATTCATAAAAGATATGAACCCTTCGTAAGGACTTTCGTAAGGGTTGAAATATTTATGCACATCACCGTCGCTAAACCATTTTGTGCACATATAATAATAATGGTCAGAAGTAGTTAATCGTCTCCAATCTTCTAATAATTGTTTATCTTTGGTTCTTTTTACCTGCATTTCCATTTTATATAGAGTCTCAGCCGCATTAATCTGCATACGATTCCCGAGCCATGCGCTTAAATCTCGTTCCATATCTGCCCAGGAAATGAAATTTGGTATGTTTAATTCTGAGATCGGGGGATATTTTTCCACGACTTCGCTTACCGTAAGGAAATTATTGTCTTTATTTTTCAGGATACTTTCCGGCAATGCTTTTAGAAATTCAAAAATACCTGTTGCCTGCCATTGGTGTTCGCCGAATGTCTCATAATCCATAAATAGATTTATTACTACGCCATTCCCGTTTACCGCGGAAACCCATTTTGTAAACTTATCTGCGGTTAAAGGGTATTCATTCCAATCTTTATTGCTGAATCTGAACGAAATATCATCGCTTAATTTATAGCTTCGCAAAAGTAAAGCTACCTTAGTATTCGGAACGTGATATACAAAATGCGGAGAACGCCAATCGAGAATGCTGTCCGCTCCTTCAATCAAAACCGCCTTAAAACCGAGAGATTCAATGAACCTTGCTATTTCGTCACTGAATATTAACTCCGTGTTCCTGAATACGACAGGCGTTTGCTTGAACAACTGTTCTATTTTTTTTCGATGCATAGTAATCTGTTCTTTGAATTCCGCCTTAGAGTATAGATAAGACAGCGAGTGATAATAAGTTTCGTTTACGAATTCTACGCATCCCGTTTCTGCGAGCCTAACGAACGACTCTATAACTTCGGGCGCATACTTTTCGAATTGTTCAAGCGCTACTCCGGTTATGCTGTAAGAAACTCTGAATGCCCCTTTATGTTTTTTTATAAGGTCGTAAATAACGGCGTTTGCGGCAAGATAACATTTGTCCGCAACTTTTCGTGTAATCTGAAAATTTTTGGCATCATCAAAATAATCGGATCTGTTCCCGATATCAAAAATGCTGTAATTTCTTAACCTATAAGGTTGATGAACCTGGAAATAAAAACATACGCTTGGCATAATATTAAGATTTTTTGCTCTTTTTGGTTTTGGTTTTTTTGTCCGTTTTATCAGCGGGTTTATAATATTTATTATATATTTTTATGCATTCCATTGCAGGCCTGTCCCATGTGATGAGTTGAACTTCCTGGAATCCCTTTTCTTTGAGTTCTTCCTTTAACGGTGCATATGCAAGGACTTCCAGTATTTTCCCTGCCAGCGCGTTTATGTCCCAGAAATTTACTTTTAAGCAGTGTTTGAGGATTTCCGAAACGCCCGTCTGTCTCGAAATTATCGTAGGGACTTTTTTGTATTGCGCTTCCAGCGGGGTAATCCCGAAAGGCTCGGAAACCGACGGCATAACGAAAACATCTGCCATTCCGAATAACCGCTCCGCATCTTTTCTATCATAGAATCCGGTAAATATGAATTTATCCGCCATCCCGTAATCCGCCACTTTTTCTATCATTCGGTTTAACATATCTCCCGTTCCCGCCATTACGAATAGGACATTTTTATTCTTCTGCAGAACAAGCTTTGCCGCTTCGACAAAGTAGTCAGGCCCTTTCTGCAAAGTTACCCTACCCGCGAACAACACTATTTTCGGTCTTCCTTCGACATCGGCCTTTCTGGCGTATTCGGTTGAAATCATCGGAGTAGAGGCGTTATGAATTACGACTATTTTCTCCCCGCCTATGTAATAATTATGCATACATCTTTCTTTTACTGCCTTACTTACCGCGATTACGGTGTCCGCTTCAACCATACCTTCCCGCTCTATTTTATATATTTCCGGGTTTGCATGCTGCCCACCGGATTTGTCAAATTCGGTTATGTGAATGTGCACTACTAATGGTTTTCCCGTCAGTTTTTTCAATACGATTCCGGCAGGAAAAGTCGTCCAATCGTGAGCGTGTATCACGTCAAACTTCTCTTTTTCCCCGATTGAAATTGCTCTTATTGCAAACCGATAAACTTCTTCGATTAAATTTTTGCCGTACAATTCTCCGCCTTCTTGCCCCATAAATCCCATTTCTTTCCCCATAAACCGTTTTACTGCGCTGTATTTTTTTTGGTATTCATCAAACGTAATATACGGGTTGAGCAATGATTCTATTGTTTTTATGGTTATGTTTAGTTTTATGCTTTTTGCTATGCTTTCATGAATCTCGGTAAATTCGTTAAAATCCTTATCGGCAATTAGAAATTTATTTAAATGTTTCGTGCCGGATGTTGGTTGTAAAGGCCCCGAAGGCATTACAAAAATTATTTCTTCCCCTCTTCTCGCAAGCGCCTTGCTTAATTCACTGCATACCACACCGACCCCGCCTGCAAAAAAAGGCGGAAATTCCCAGCCTAACATTAGAATTCTCATTAACTAGCGTCTCCTATTGAGGATTACCTTTTCCCCTCTCAAAAATACTGCTTAAAACGTGCGCAGAGTTAATTCTCCGGAACTTTTCTTTAAGCATTCCCTTCTCAAAAATTGTAAGCAATTCGGAAGAAATTTTATGTTCCCCCTCTTTTTTAATCGATTCTATCGCGTCTCTCAGACTACACGGCTCATCAGAAATCACTCCCAAAACAATTTTGGAAAAATTAGGGTCCTGCGAAAACGCATCCCGGTGAGCATCAAAAAAACACTCCTCTTTCTTAACGGAATCTCCCGTATCACCATTCGTCTGCTCTATGTTCGATAGTATGCGATAAAAAATCTTATGCAGAACCTCCGTAAGCGTCTTCTGAAAAAGATTATCCTTACTCTTAAAATAATAGTAAAGCAATGCCTTGTTTACCCCCGCTTTAGCGGCAATCTCTTCCATGCTTGCTCCGTGTTTCCCCTTCCGGGCAAAAACTTCAATCGCAGCAAGAATAATTTTTCCCTTGCTGTCACTATTCTCTTTCCCCATAATGTTTCATTCAAGTTAACTGAAGCGTTAAGATAGCTATGAAAAACTGTAGTGTCAAGAGAAAAAAATGTTTATAAGCCGCTAATAACAAGCTATTCAATATCTTGTATGTCGTTTTTTGTATTTCACTACAGGTTGTATTATCTTTTTGCGGAGTTGGAGGAGAAATATAGGTAAAATCCTACCTTGGTAGAAAAAAAACAATTTAGGAGATTTTCGTTAATAACTTCTTGTTAAGTTTTCCGTTGTCCGTGACCTACTTCAGAAAATTCACGATAGACAATTGCATTATGCTTATTCCGGTTTGCAACGCCGCTTGCAGCGCTATCTGGTTCTTCTGCAATTCCATTGATTCGTAAGCCATATCGGTGTCTTCCACTCTTGATAGGTCTGCTTTCCTCGTTAGTTGTGACTCTTCAAGGTTAGGAATGTGCGAGTTTAATCTTTCAAGCCTGGAACCAACTGTTTCTATCCCTGTTCGGATAAGCTCCCTTGCGTCATCAAGTTGTCCCATAGCCGTTTCTATCCCTGCTGTATCGTCAGCATAAAGCGCATCTCTCAGGTTTATAAGCGCCTGGAATGCGTCCGCGCCTCTGCTTGTTTTGAAAATTTCGTTCCCGCTAATGTTTATGGTCATAGTTTCGGATTCTGAAATTTGTCTCAGTATGTTTCCGTCAATACCCTTCGAGTTTGCTTTTACCCCCGATATTTGCGTTTCATAGTCTATAAGATAATTATTGGGCACCAACATCCCGCCGGTGGATAATATTGTGATTGTTCCCTCTTCATAGTCAATCGTATAATCTACTCCTTCCGTATAAGTTATCGTTCCTGTGGTGTCCGTTAGTAAAGCTGTGCCTCTCAGCATTTGTGCGGGAGGCGTCAAATCTATCGGAGTATCATACGCCGTGCCGCTTATATTCTGGTCGGCTACGTTTTCTTCCGTTTCGTATGGAGCCTCAAGCGTCTGGAATCCTCCGAATATGTATTTGCCTTTTGCCTGCGAATTTGCATTGTCAACAAACTCTTCGAGAAGCTGGTTCACTTCGTTTCCTACTGCTTTGCGGCTGTCCGGGCCTATGGTATCGCTTGCCCCGTAAGTTGCTAACTCGGATGCTGTCGTCAACGAATCAAACAAATTATTAACGGCCATCTCCGTAGAATTTAACCATGAAACTGCGTTATTGCTGTTTTCTATGTATTGATTGTTGGCATTAATGTTAGTCCTGGTTTGCATTGCCGTATCAGTCCCAATCGGATCGTCTGACGGTTTTTGTATCCTTTTTGTAGTGGCTATTCTTTGGTTATTCCAGAATAATCTTTCCTGCCCTTGTTCAATTTGGGCCAAAACATTTCTTGAAAGTAAATTTGTAGATATTCTCATTTTAGCTCACTCCCACCATACCAAGTATAGTTGCAAAAAGTCCATTTGCCATACTTACCACTTTTGCGGCAGCCTCGTAGCCGTGTTGATAATTTATCATATTTGTATATTCTTCATCCAGAGATACTCCGCTAACGGAATCCTGGTAATTTTTTAATTGCGTGAGCAACGCGTTTTCATTGTCGAGCATTATTCCTGCTGTTTCTGTGGTCGCCCCTATTTCGGCTACCGTAGAACTATAAAAATCCGCGAACGTTGCGGTCCCGTCATTCATACTTAAAGAATTTGCAAGTTTTGAAATTTGTAATGCCGTGTTTCCACTCCCCGGTCCTCCCGTTGATGAAGCTGCAATCAATGATAAATCAGACAAAATTGCGCTGCTTACAGAAATTGAGGATGCATCTGCGCCGCTGAAAAAACTCTTTGCCGTAGTCCCGTCTAACCCGTATCCAGCTCTGTGTACTGTATTTACCTCGTCTATAATAGAACCCGCTAGCGTATCAAGTTTGTCTATGTATTCGGGAATTTGCTCGTCCCTTATATACAGCGTGGCATGTAGTTCCCCGCTCTGCGGTTCCAGTTTTTCCCCGTTATACATTATGTCACGCATCTTTACACCGGCCCTGTCCGTCATTTCCGTTGTTAATTCAACCGTACTTAACCTGTCCACTATTACTTTATAATTTACGTATACGGCAACTGAACCGTCATCCGATTCTACCGTTTGAATGTTTGCAAAACTCGCCAACTCGTTTACGATTTTATCCCTTTTGTCACGCAAGTCGTTTGCTGTTTGTCCGCCGGCTTCGCTTTTGACTATCTGGCCGTTTAATTGTGCTATCTCTCCTGCCTTTGTATTGATGAGGTCTACTTTATATTCTATGTCCTTGTTTATATTCGTGATATTTGATTGTAATTGTTCTTTTAATCTGTTAAATGTGTCGGATAATACTTCCGCTTTTGCTACTAATACTCTCCTTGGTCCCGTTTCTTCCGGGCTGTTTGATACGTTCGCCCATGCGTTGAAAAAATCGGATATCATCTGGGATAATCCTGTATCCGTGGGCTCGTTTAAAATGCTTTCTATTTCCGTAAGCAGCGAACTGCTTTTATCCCATTCCCCAACCTGCGAAAGCTGGTCTTTTACCTGCGTATCTACGAACTGGTCTCTTATTCTCTCTATGTCTTCTATCTTGACGCCCGTTCCAACCGGCCCCGGAATTGTATCTATTGGTATATCCGATTGAAATATCGCTCTTTGTCTTGAATAACCCGGCGTGTTCACGTTTGCTATGTTTTGCCCGGTAACCGAAAGTGCATACTGATGAGATGAAAGGCTTTTTTTGCCGATGTCTAATATTTGAGATAAGCTTATCATATTTTTTTGTTTATTATTGCGGGTTCTTTTGTTTTTTCTCTTAATCCTTTTGCGCCATAAGTATTGTTTTTTCTTAAACTATAATTAAGGACTTTCATCCTGTCGCCCATAAATCTCAGCGTCCTCGATATCAAATACTGGTTGATCTTTGAAAATGTCATAAGTTCGTTGAAAACCGAAGAAAGCCGTTTCTTTACGTTGTCTAATTCCCTTACTTTCATACTGTTCTCGCGTTTTGAGTTCTTTATTATTTCAGAAATCGTTAACTTCTCGCAGGGTATGTTTAATATTGAACTGATATTCAAAATTATGCGCCTGCGCTCGTCTTCCATATTCATTATTTTTACCAGTAAATCCTCCGAATTATCCACGTTTACTTTCAACTCGTTCAAGTCGGAATTCTTTATGCAGTGCTTCTGCGACTTTGATATCTTTAACAGCTCTTCGCCCGTTTCAAGCTCGCTTTTCAGTACGACAAGTAATTCCGTTAATTCTTTGTCTATCATATTAGTTCATTTATATTCAGTTTATTATTAGTATTATCGTCAGTATTTAGGTAATTCTTTAGTTTTAAAATATCCCTGAACCCAAAATTAAAGTCTTTGCACAAGGCGTCTGCCATTTCAGTCCTTAATACCGGTTCAAGTGTCTCACCTAATCCGCTTCCATTTGAATCACTCCCTAATAAACCACTCCCCAAATTCGGAATGTGTAACTCCTTCAGCAATATGGATACGAACATCGATTCAAACTTTTCCCCTACTTGTTTCTGGTCTACCTTTTCGGTAAACGCTAAATTCCTGATGCCCGATACTTCCATTATTCAAACCCCTTGCGTAAGTCGTCCATAAATTCTTTTGTTACCGTTTCGGAAGAAACGTACAAATTCGCCGAAACAAACGTCGTATAAACAAGCGCTACGTTTACTTCGTGCTTTGTACATATACTAAAAGCCTTCGTAAGCGCCTGCGAAATTTCTTTTGTCCCGCTTCCTCTTATTATTATGCCGGTTAAATCTGTCAGGATAACGGTTTTTTCCCCGCCCGTTTTCTTCCTTGCCGTATTGATACCGAAAACCGTTTTTTCCAGGTTTTCATTGTTTATCATTATCAGAATATCCGATTTCTTTCCGTCCGGACTGGGTGTTGCATGAAAATATTCCGTGTCTACTCCTAATTCATACAAATCTCCCATTATTTCTGCCCCGACTCCGGGTTCGTTCTTTACGTTCTTTACTATTAAAAATGTCTGGTTAAATCTTATCGATACTTCCATAATTTCTCCTTTTAAAATAATTTTATATTATTATAACTTGCGCTCCTATAGCTCCCGATGATTTCAAACTCCTTATTATGTCAAGAACTTCTGTCTCCGTTACTCCGCTCTTGTACATCATTTCTATGAATTCCCCTACCGGGGTATCCTTCGTTATCTCAATTTTCATATCCTTATAATTCAATCTTACCGGGGAAACTTTCACGTTTAACCCGCTTACTACTGTCCCCGTCGTTCCGTTTATTACTACCTTTTCCTCAGCGTCAATTGCAATGTCTATCTTTTCTATCTCCGAAACGAACGTCAACGCTTTCCCTTTGTATGAAGCCGGTATTTTAATTCTTATCCTGCTCCCGTCCATCGCCTTCGCTAATGTGCTGTCACCAAATTGTTTGTTTAACGTGTCCTGCACGCTTACTGCCGAACTGAAATCCGGCGTGTTTAATAAAATATAGAATGTGTCCTTTATTTCGCTTTCTATCGGCAAATCTACAATTGCCCCGTTCATTATGTATCCTGTCGTAAGTTCTTTGTCCGAAGCATTTATTGTTCCCTGCGCTGTTGCCCTGTCCTTGCCGTTTGCATCTCTTAAAGGCGTTAACAATAAATTCCCGTCCCTGATGCTTTTTGCGTCCCCGATGGATGACACTTTGATGTCTACTTTTGTCCCTTTGGGTTTTGAAGTGGCAAGTTCTCCCGTTACCATTACCGCCGCAACGTTCTTCGTTTTGTTGCGTTTGTTCTTGTCCTGTGTGAAAATACCAAAATGTTCAAGCAGATTCTTTACCGATTGCTGCGTAACTAAAGAATTATAACTGTCCCCGCTTCCTTTTAATCCTACAACCAAGCCGTACCCTACAAGCTGGTACGACTGAATTCCCTCAATCGTCGAAATATCCTTAAGCCTTGCCGCTTGTGATATCCCCGCTATAAATATAAACACACTAATTAATGATATAATTTTTATTTTATCTGTTATTCTGTGTTTATTTGCGTTTATCTGCGGTTTCATTTTTCTCGTTCTCCTAGAATATCCAATCAAAAAGCTTCATAAAAAATCCTCTTTTCTGTCCCGAATCAACCGCGCCTTTTCCTTTGTATTCGATTTTGGCATTTGCCAAACGGTTTGAGTTTATATAATTGTCTGTTTCGATGTCTTCAGCCCTTACCACTCCTGATACTTTAATGGTCTGCGCATCCTGGTTGAGATTGATTTTTTTTTCGCCTTCGATTTTTAAGTTCCCGTTAGGCATTACTTCAGTGACGGTTGCCGTTATATAAGCGATTAATTTGTCTTCCTTGATGTTTCTTCCCCTGCCGTTGTGGTCGTTCTTTGTTGATATCCCTGCGGATACCGTATTCCCTAACGGAACCGATGCAGGCACTAAATTGCTCTGTGATAGGCCAAAAGAAACGTCATCGCTTTTGTTCGTTACGGTTTCTGCCCTGTTTGCCCCGTAAGAAGATTCGCTGATAAGTACCGTGACTAAGTCTCCGACTTTTCCTGCTCGTGGTTCGGTGAATAATGAAGAAAAACTAAAAAGCAATATGTATATACTAATCATAATTCCCCCCTGACGACTTTTTTGTCTATTACTTGTGATTTGATTATTTTTCCGTTTATGTCTATAAATATCGAATCGTTCAGCCATCCATCCGACTTGGATATCCCGTAAGAACGAATGGCGACGTCATTTTTATAAAATACGATTTCAACTTTGTCTCCCTTTTCAATAAGAGGAAGAGTTTCTATCATATCTTTTGTTATGAACTCATCTTTTGCCACAAACCTGTTTGTTCGCATTCCTACGATACTTTCAATATCTTCTATCCCTGCTTCTTCGCTGAATTTAATTTGTAAATCTTCTTTAGTTAATATGTGATGTTTGTCCAATCTTTTGACCGCAGACGCAACCGGTATCCAGAGCCTTACTTTAAGGTTAATCGGGACTTTCTTGAAAAAATCTTGATTCTGGATTTTTATCCAGGAAAAATTTGTCCCTTTATAAGTTACGTCTTTAGGTAATTCAAGTTCCAGTTTGTAATTACTATCGGCTATGGATACTTCTGACGGCGTATTAAGAGCCGAGACTTTCCATTTTCCGTTTTGCTGGGGTGGAGGAAGTCGTTTATACATATCCGCTACCGCAAAATTCGCCAGACTCTCTCCCGATATAATTACCGAAATAATAAAATTTAATATCATAATATCTTCTCTTTTTCTCCCTTACTCACCTTTTTCACCATTCTTTATCTTATCTTATTCGCAATCGCGTACATCTGGTCGCCGGTTGAAATGACTTTTGAATTCAATTCATAAGCGCGCTGGACAAGAATCATTTGAACCATCTGGTCCATTACGTTTACGTTTGCCATTTCCAGGTACCCCTGGTCAATACTGCCAAACCCATCCAATCCTGCAACGCCGTCAATCGCGTCCCCGGAATTTACCGTCGGCTTATAAAGATTTTCCCCGATGGATTCAAGCCCTGTCGGGTTCATAAATTTACTCAAAGTTATTTCGCCCATATCTTGCTGTGTTGAATCATCGCTGGTAGTTACGGATACTTTTCCGTCCTGCGATATGATGATGTTTACGGTATTATCCGGCAACGTTATTTCAGGGTCTAATTTATATCCGTGTGCGTCAACGATATCGCCTTCCCCGGTGAGTTTGAAGTTCCCGTTCCTCGTGTAAGCTTCGCTCCCGTCCGGCATTGTTAACTTGAAGAACCCGTCGCCTTTTATCATAAGGTCTAAAGGTGCCTGCGTTTGCTGCACTTCTCCCTGGGTGAAACTTTTTGAAGTAGAAGAAAGTTTCGTCCCGTGTCCTATTTGTATGGGTGCAGGTGGTTCTTCTATTGTATTTTCTTTTTTATATGTTTCATAGAATAAATCTTCAAAAGAAGCTCGTTGTGACTTAAATGCGGCTGTATTAACGTTTGCAAGATTATTTGCGATTATGGATAAACATTTTTCCTGCGCTTCCATTCCCGTCGCCGCTGCATATAATGCTCTTAACATTTTCTTCCCCCTTAGTTAGAGTTTGCTCTACATGAGCATTACTCTAACTTATCTGGAGCAAAGCGAAACCCCGCTTCAGCGGGGCAGCTCAGCTGGATATTAGTTTCTTGACTTGCCTGTCTTTTGCGTTTTATTTTCTTGTTGTTCTCTGCGCTCTCTGTGGTTGCTTTTTTTGTTCTCTGTTTTTCATTTATATATATATTATTTGATTTTTGCATTTTAATTTTTAATATTATCTTCTCCCTACCTGGTTTATAAGTAAATCCAGCGTCGCATCTTGTGTTGCCACGACTGACTGGCAGTTTTCGTATGCCCTTAGCAATTCGGTAAGGTGAATAAGTTCTTTCATCGGGTTGAGATTGGATTTTTCTATATACCCTTGTAAAATAGAAAATTCCGAATCGTCTTTCTCCTCGCCTATACCCGTGAACAAATTATTCCCGTCTTTTTCAAATTTATCAAAACTTTTTATTATGAATTTGTCTATAAGTTCGTTATCTACGGTTATTTCGCCACGTTTTGACACCGAGAGTTCGTTCCCTTTAATTGATATTTCCCCGCCTTCGCCGAGTACCGGATACCCATGGCTGGTAACCAATGTGCCTTCATCGTTCAGCGCAAAACTTCCCGCTCTTGTATATTTTGGTCCTTCAGGTGTGGTAACTTTAAATAGCCCTTTTCCTTCTATGGCAAAATCAAGTTTCCCGGAAGTTGTTTCAAGTTCTCCCTGGTCAAAATTAGTATATCCCTGCAGTGTAGGAAAACTCGGGGTCTTTTTTAATGTCTGCGCTCCTGCTAAAACTTTATCTACGTATTTTTGTGTTTCTTTATAAGGTGGTATTCCATTATATTTTTTCACGGTTCCCGGTCCCGCGTTATATGCTGCAAGCGCCAACTTTACGTCTCCAAACTGGTCAAGCAAAGACCTGAAATATTTTGCCCCGCCGAGAACGTTTTCTTCGGGGTCAAAAGAGTCGTTAACGCCCATCATAGAAGCTGTAGAATCCATCAACTGCATAAGCCCTTTTGCTCCTTTCGGAGAAACGGCATTTGGATTCCCGCTGGATTCTGCCTGGATTATTGAGTCCAGTAAAGACGGGTCTAAGTTATAGGTCTGCGCGGCTTTATTGACTGCAGGCGAGAAAGCTGTAAGTTCTTTATTAAGGAATGACTGGAAAGTAAATTCTTCCTTTTTGAAGCCCGGGGTATTGATATTCGCTATATTATTAGCGATTACATCAAGTTCCTGTGCGCGGGCAGACAAAGTGCTCGACCCAATGTATAAACCTTCGACCATATAAAAGGTTTAATATAGCAAAATCTGTGTCAATTTTAAACCAAAAAATTAAACGCCTTTATTGAGTGGGGAATAGGGGACAGGGTGTGAAAAGTATCCCTTCTCACTCCCCCTTAAGTAGGAATTTTCTGCCTAACAAAATGATAACTTTTACCTATTTAGTTTCTTCTCTCAAATTTCTGTTTTTCTTTTCTGTGTATTTCTGTATTTGGAGTTTACCCCGCTGTGTAGAATATCTCGCCTTAGGAGAAGCGGTGACTGAGCGTAGCGAAGAATCTCTCCGTGTTTCCGTTGCAACCAATTACCATTTGTTACAGTTCTTACAGTTGTTACTATCTCTTCCGTCCTATCCGTCCTATATGACTTATATGTCTTATTCTTTCTGTTGTTTGTATTTCTTTTCTCATGAAAATCGTGCCTGCCCAGAGTTTATCCCGCTGTGGCGGGGAAGGAGGATGTAATCTTGTGGTTTCAATTTTGTGGTCTTTTTTTAGTGCTTAGTAAAAATGTAGGCACAACTTGCCTGACGGCAGTCAGGATTTCAAATGGAACATCCCGCTTAGGCGGCGAACGCTTTTGGCGGTGATTGTGCTCTCTGTTTTTAGGAAGAGCGGGGTGGCTAATTTTTCTGTTTCTGTTTCATTTCCCTGCGTCACTAATGATAGGCGAAACCCTGACTTCCCACTTTTTATCACGCCCGGAGAAGAGGATTAACAGTTTTTCTTCTTAGAATGTCCCTTTACGAGGAACTTCGTTACGACGGTTGTCATAATTAAAAAATGTTTAAAAGTCAAGTAGTTTTTATGTATGAGACAGTGTGTCTTACCATACAAAATATAAAAAAAGAATAAGTGTATGGTAATTTTACTTGACATCTTACCATACAAAATATAATATCAGACAATATGTATGGTAGCTTAAAAGGATAAAAATGGCAATAAAAAGTTTACTCTTGGAAGAGTTAGAAAACTCCCTGCAAATGAAAAAGGGCTATGAAAAGGAGTTAAAGAAGCTCCCTATAGGCGCCCTTATAAAGAAAAAAATCAATGGGCAGGAATATTATTATGTTATATTCAGGGAAAAAGGGAAAGTAAAATTTGTTTATAAAGGGAAAAAACTCCCAAAAGGAATGATAAAAAAATATGCTCAGGCTAAAGGATATAGACTGAAATACAGAAATCTGCTTTCACAAGTAAAAAAACAAATAAAATACTTAAGGAGAGTTTTACGTGGAAAAGAAACAATATGACCTTGTAGTTGAGGTTTTGAGTCGGCTTGATAAAGTAGAGGTTCTTGATAAACTTGTTCTGGTAGGTAGTTGGTGCTTGCTGTTTTATAAGGAGTATTTCTCAAAAGTGAAATACATTCCCGCAATTAAGACTAGAGATATAGATTTTTTAGTGCCATTGCCGTCTCGTATTGGTGTAAAGGTAAATATTATTGGGCTATTAAAAGATTTGGGGTTTATAAAGGGTTTTTATGGAGATGAAGGAGTGATGAAATTGGAACATCCTGAATTAATTCTTGAATTCTTAGTTCCTGAAAGAGGAAAGGGAAGCAGCAAACCTTACGATTTGCCTCAGTTGGGTATAAATGCTCAAGCATTAAGGTTCTTAGATTTTCTCACTTATAAAAAGATTCAGGTTTTTGTTGAAGGTATAAAAATTACATTACCGCATCCGGCGGTTTTCTCATTACATAAACTTATAATCTCAGCGAGAAGACAGGATAAAGAAAAGACAAAAAAAGATAAAGAGGATGCGAAGAGAGTTCTAAAAGCGCTTATTGAAAAAGGAGAGGCCGATACGATTAAAGAAGTTTTCGAGTCTGTTTTTGTCGGCTGGCAGAAAAAAATACTCAAAAGCCTGGATGAAATAGAAGATAAGGAAATTATTTCTTTACTTGAAAATAAAAAATAAAACATCTCCGCCTTGTCGAGAATCCAGCCATAGGCGGAGCGGAGTTGGCTGATTTTTCTGTTCTCTGCTTTTGTTTTCTCGTGTAAATCGTTTGATTAGTTGGACTTTGCGACGTAGGAGCATTAGTCCAACTATCCAGTAGCAGACCCTTAAAACTTTAGTTTTTAGGGGATTCTATCCAGCCCTCTGGGCTCTGCTGGAAATCTAGTGGTTCCAATCTGTTTTTGTTTCATTTCCCTGCGTCACTAATGATAGGCGAAACCCTGACTTCCCACTTTTTATCACGCCCGGAGAAGAGGATTAATAGTTTTTCTACTTTTAATTTCTCGGTCAAATCAGTCGTTAACCTTATTTCTAAGTAATCACGCCGTATGCAATCACGTTCATCTCCGAATAACTTCAATGCTTGCGTAAAATATTTATCTTTTTCTCCCCATTTATCGGCACCTTTTTCGTGCATCTTGTTGGTTGCCATATCATAGAAATATATTGCGCACAGACCTCTTATTCCGCCATGGCATTTTGGAAAACACGTTGTATCTCCGGCAAGTATCATAAATAGTTTTTTATTAAACCACTCTCTTTTTCCAAGAAGCCTTGTCAGTTCTAACGGCAATTTTATAAAAAGTTCATTTTCAATCATGCAAGCCGTTAAATATGTCTCCGTTTTTTCTGTTCTTCCTTCGTTGCTTTCTTTTATGCATCCCGACGAAATAAACATTACCAAAGACATTAATAACACAATAATAAATACGCTTTTATAATCTCTATCCATTTTACCCTATCTCAACTATTCCATTTTAATCTAAAGATATATTTATCGCGGAACCAATAAAAGTCAACCCCAAATTGTTTTGTTATTTCTTCTCTGCGACCTCTGCGACTCTGCGGTGAAAACTACCAAATTCCCCTCATCAACCTGTACTTCACTTTCTTCCTATACTCAGCATACCCTTCCAATTCATCAACTAACATCTTTTCTTCTCCCGTAATTCTTCCCGCCAAAAGAAAAGTAACCATAACTCCGAGAAGTATCCCGTATTTAGACCCCAACAGCATCGGCGTTCCTATGAAAAGCAATATTCCCCCGAGATACATCGGATGTCTCACAAAACCATAAACTCCCGTGGATACGACCTTCTGTTTCCGCTCTTTCTGTATTCTGACAAGAGCCGATAAAAAAGTATTATCAGCGTATGACCGGAAGAAAAAGAAGAAAGATCCTGCCAGCGCAATCCCTCCTAAAACCTTTACCCATAAAGGAAAATATGTAGTCCATCCATATCTTCTTGCATCCAGAGGCATAACCGCAATCCATCCTATAAACCCGATTATAATGCCATATACAACATACTTATCCCATCCTTTCTGGTTGCCGGTTCCCGGTTGTTTATACCTTTCCTCAAGTAATGCTGGGTCTTTACGGTACAAATAAATGATAGTCGTAAAGCAAAGCACAATAAACCAGATGTTGAAAATCCATCCTTCAACCCATAACCAGTCTCCCGCAATCCAAAGTAACAACGCCGGAAATATAAGTATATATAATAAACTTAAAATAACTTTCCCCAATCCCGATTTCTTTTCGCTCGCCATAACTTCCCTGCTTTCAATCAATTAACTTTATTATCTTCTCCGTTTTATATCCTTTCGCTTTCACAAAATATATTCCCGTTTTCAAATTTTTGCTATCTAATCGTACACTATAATAATCTGTTTTCTGTGATTCCATTATCCGCATCTTTACTTCTCTGCCGGAGATATCATAAATTTTTAAAGAAAAAGCCTGAATGGGAAAAAAGAATTTAATTTCTGTCTTTCCAATTACAGGATTAGGATAGATTTGAAATACTCCTAAATCCTTTATGCCCGCTTCCTCAATACCTAATTTATGTAGTTTTATATTTAAGATTGTAGGCAGGTTATCAACGACTTCTACACTGTCAATTCTTGCCGTATCATAGCCCGTTTTTATTGCATTAACAGTGTATTTACCCTGCGTTAATATTCTCCTGTATCTTCCATAAGCCGAGTCACTCATTCTCGGGGCAAGACTTTCGCTGTATGCCTCAAGAATCCGCACTTCCGCAATAAGAGGCTCATCCGTGATAGAGTCGGTAATACAGCCCGTTATACCACTGCCGTGTACTCTATCCAATAAATAATATGCGCCCGGTAAATTCCTTGCTGCTATAGTATCTACTTTTTCAGCGGGTGGAGTAGAACTTTCTCCAACCTCTGTTGTGAACGAAATAGTTCCTTTTTTCCCGTAAAACCAGTTTCTTGCCATTCCCCCGGATTCTGCATTTCCCCAACCAAATACATAAGTCCCGTTTCCTGCTTCATTTACTATTGATTGAGCTATGTTTTTCGCTATCCCGCTTATGACAAAATGGTCAGGCGAAAAATTGCTGCCCCATTTCCATGGATAGTAAACTACTTCAGAAACACTGACGTTTGCGGAATGATAACAAATGTCGAATACAAAATTCTCTTTATCCGTAAGTTCTTTTATTGCTCTTGTCTCACTCTCCGAAAATGGTGACGGCCCGCGATAGTTTTTTGAAGAAGAATCCGAACTGCCTGCCGTCTCCCATAGAAAATCATAATTTCGGTTCAAGTCAACGCCATCAACTATATCAAATTGTCCATTATTATTGTTGTCTCTCGTGTTCCTTCTCCAGATAGTGTCAATCCCCGAAGTTACAATGTTATGTCCGTCGGGATTAACAATAGGGACAACCCAGATTTGAGTGCTGTCTATCCATTTCTTTATTGTAGAATCTATTGTATACTTTGAGACTAAATCATTTATCATATACATACAAATCTCTACGCCAAGAAGTTCTCCTGCATGATGAGCGCCATTGTAAAGGACGGCAGGTTCATCTTCTTCCGAATTTGGATTATCGGAAATCTTGAGCGCAAATATTGGCAAACTGTCAGTTGCAGAAAATCCAATCGTATCCAGATGAGTTATTGCAGGATAAGTTTGAGTTATAACTTGAAGCTCGCTGTCTACTTCATTATAAGTATGATACCTGTCGGGAATAGCTATAAACCATAAAATTAAATATATAGCCATTTTTTAGTTCAACATACTTAAAAGCAAATCTTTAAGTTCCGGATAATTCTCAATTTCTTTATAATACCCTAAAAGTCTTTCCCTGTCTTTATCCTGAAGCGTATATTTCTTAACTTTTTCGACAACTTCTTTAATTTTAGGTAAGTAATTGGAAATAATTGCATAATCTCTGCAGGCAATGCCGTTTAAGTATAACTCTAAAGAATCCAAATATTTTAACTCGCTAGTTTTAAAGTCTTTCTGAAGTTCATAAATATCGGCTTCTTCCTTAATAAGGGATGCAATCCAAAAACATTTTTGCGCCTCTTCAGGGGCACTTATTCCCAACAACTCTATTATGGATTCGGCAGGTAAAGAATTAATTGTTTTGGAATTCAACCCGAATAATTCTTGAAATGTCTCGTCAAGTATGACTAAGGCTTCCCGGTTTTGGTTTGTCTCTTTTAATTTTAAAACTTTAGCAATTGCGATTGATAACCGCTCTATCATTCTCAATATGTAATCTTCTTTAATCATAATTTATTCAATCTATAATAATAAAACCCTACAATACATTTATTATGGAAATAAAAAAAGTCAACCCCTAATTTTTTCGTTTTTATTCGCGTATATTCGTGGATAAATTCTTTCGTTTTTTGTTGTCCGTGTTAATTTGCGTGTATCTGCGGTTAAAAATTCTTTTCTATTGGCTGTTTTTTTCTCGTGTTAATCTCGTAAAAATCTTCTTCTGTTTTTTTATGCCCTAATCCTTCTTTTTAATCTCGTGAAAATCTGTGTAATCTCGTGGTTATTTTTTGTTTTTTGTTATTTGCGTTTATCTGTGTTTATCTGCGGTTTCATTCTGTTTAGTGTAATTTCGTGCCTTAGTGCCTGCCTGCCGTAGGCATGGCTTTCGTGGCAAAATCTTTTTTCTCTTCTCTTTTTATTGACAACTTCTCCATAGTATACTACCCTATCAAAAAAAGGAGTCAAAATGTCTATCTTAGTCGTCGGTTCCGTAGCCCTTGATACTATTAAAACACCTTTCGGTAAACGTAAAGACATACTCGGTGGGTCCGCAACTTATTTCTCTTACAGCGCAAGCTTTTTTACCGGAGTAAAACTTGTTGCCGTTGTCGGTGACGATTTTCCCAAAAAACATATCAGTCTCCTGAAATCTCGCGGAATCAATCTCGACGGGTTAAAAGTAATAAAAAACGGCAAGACTTTCCGTTGGTCCGGCTCTTACAAGTATGATATGAACGAAGCCACAACTCATTCTACCGATCTCAATGTTTTTGAAACTTTCAAACCTCAAATTCCCGAAAGCTACAAAAACAGCGAATATGTCCTTCTTGCAAACATTGACCCCGACCTCCAACTTAATGTTTTATCTCAGGTAAAGAAACCGAAACTCATTGCTGCCGATTCAATGAATCTCTGGATAAATACAAAGAAATCTTCTCTAATGAAACTGCTTAAAAAGATAGACATATTTATTATCAATGAGGGAGAGGCGCGTTTATTTACAGGACAGCCCAGTCTGATTAAAGCAGGAAGAATGATTCTCGGTTACGGTCCCAAACACGTCGTCGTAAAAAAAGGCGAACACGGGTGTCTCCTTTTTTCGAAGAACGGTTTCTTTTCTGCTCCTGCGTACCCGCTCGAAAATATTTTTGACCCGACCGGCGCCGGTGATACCTTTGCAGGAGGTTTTATCGGATATCTTGCCAAACTGAATAAAACACACACCGAATACGATTTGAGAAAAGCCGTAGTTTACGGGAGCGTAATGGCATCTTTCAACGTTGAAAGTTTTTCCCTTGAAAGACTGAAAAAACTCACCGACAAAGAAATTCAAGCCCGGTATAAACAATTCAAAGAAATTACACACATAAAGTAAACTTATCCTGTTTCTCTGTTTATAGTTTAAAGTTTTTTCTTGCAAAATATCAAAATTATAAATAGGTTTAATAACTAAAAATGAGAAACCTTATATATGTGGTTTTTATTCTTTCCTTTTCCGGATGTGTCTCTTCATATAACTCATTGAAACAAAAAAATTTTGATTCCATCAAGAAATGTGCCTGCGTTAACATACTTAAAGACCCAAAAATCTCCTGCACTGTTAACACTCCCGTTAGTGTATTAGGAAGTGATTTAATAAACGCTCCGTCAACTTTTGCAGGTACCAATGATACTAAAAAAGAAATAACTAAATTACTGGATAATTTTAATATGGATAAATTATTTTCCTTTAAAATGTATGAATTGTTTTCTACGGAAGCTCATTTACCATTGGTTTCTCCCGATAGTACGGATACCCTATCCTGGATAAAAAAAATTAAGTCAGCTCCGGCGGAGGAAACTATTTATAATTACCCGTTCCAAAAAGGAAATGTTTATACTCCTTTTCTAAAAGAAAAATTTGATTGTGTATTGGAGACTATTATTACTTCATATGAATTAGAAAGAACAGTTCGTTATGAAATAGATAAAATAAAAGTAACTCCGAACATAAAATTTAAACTTACAGTTACTGCCCGGTTGGTTCGTATTAAGGATAGTAAAATTTTATGGACGACAAATATTTATACGATATTGGATAATTCTTGTGAATACGATAAATTAATAGCAGATGGAGGCATTGAATTACGAAAAGCGTTGGTAGAGATAGCTAATATTGCTGCTCATCAATTACTTGAAAAATTTTTAGGTATGAAATAAATGAAAAACTTTTTAATAATTCCCTTGCTCTTTATTTTTTTAGTTGTCCCGGTAAATGCGTTTTCTCAAAAAGATTCTACAACGATTTTGCATGATTCTGTCTCCATACATACGGGTGAGGCATTAATAAAATGTCCTGTCTGCAGTTATAAAAATAACAGTAAAAATATTTATTGTCAGGTATGTGGGATATTACTAAACTCGGAAGAGAAAAAAGATTCCTCAAAAAGTATTTTATCTGCTCAAAATATACTTAAAAATGATACGGTTTACAAGAAAGGGGAAAAATATATTGGATTTAAAATATATGACCCTATGGAAAAAGAAGTTTTTATGCAATATGGAAATCCTTTGCCATGGACTTATGGATTTGGTGGAAGTATTAGTTTTGAAAAACTAAATGAACGTAGAATGGGATGGGGTTCCGAGGTAGGATATTATTTAACATCAAATAGTGTAATAGTAGCTGTTTATGATTCTGCCACAGAAAAAATACTCGGGTATGTTAATGCTGAATATGGATATTACGGTATGAAGGCAAATACTTATTATAAATGGAAAGGGATGAGAATGCCTTTCTGGGTGTCTGCAGGTTTACCTGTGTGGGTGGGAGATTGTTTTGTAAACATAGAAGAACTTAGAACATACGAAGAGCTATTTCTTGTGGGTATTGGCGGAGATGTGTCCGTAGGAGCAGACATTAATCCTAAAAATAAAGTTTTCCTCAGCCCCGAATTAAAAGTTCAATTAATTCCTTCTTTTTTTAGCGAAGAAGGCAAATTTCATAGAACTTTTTTATTAAGTATCCAGATGTTATTAGGTTTGAATTTTAAATTTTGAACTTCTGTTTTAACATCAAACATTCAAACGTTCGTTGTTTCCTGCCGCCCTATCTAACGAATATATAAACGCCAGTATCTGCGCTACTACCGGGTACAACTCTTCCGGTATGTAATCCCCTATATCAAGTTTCATCAGCGTAGAAATCAATTCCTTATCCTCGTATATCTTAATACCGTGCTCTTCCGCGATTTCAATAATTTTCTCGGCAAGTTTTCCGCTTCCCTTTGCTATTACTAATGGCGCCCTGTCCCGGGAATGCTCGTATTTTAATGCAACAGCCCTATTTAAAGGTTTGTCTTTCATTAAGCAAGAGCCTCCCATCCCGTTCCTTTTGGTGTCTCTTTATTTGTCTGTTTTGTTTTTGTTTGCACCGAAATCACAGGACTCCAGTCAATACTCTTTATAGCCTGTTCCAGTTTGCGAATGTCTGATTTTATATAAGAACTTGTTCCCGTTGTTTCCGTGCGCATAACTATGGTTACTTTCTTTTTGTCCGATTCTTTATTCGTATAGAGCGTGTTCTCAACGACTCCTAGATGTTCCGTTTCTGTGGAAAAATAAAACTCTTCCGACTTTCCTCCGCCGGATTTTGTCTTTTTATTTCCGAATCGTATTATAAAATTATTATTGGATATGTTGATTGGGATGGCAAACTGCTCATCCCAGTCCGGGTTAGTATCTTGTGCGGAAATGTTTTCTTTCGTGTAGTTTGATTTGTCTATGTTTTTGTCGATGGGTTTTTCCAATATTTCCAATATGAGCGGGATAGTGTTCTCACGGCTTTTAACCCATAGTTTTAGCTTTTCTCCTTCTTTGAATTTCAAAGAAGTCTCCGCAATTAAGTCATTATCAAGTAATTTTATGGCTACTTTATTATTCCCGAGAACTTTTGTAACTGTAGCGTATATGATACTATCTGCTTTTAATGCAGGTACAGAAATGGTCTTCTGCCCTCCTGCCGACGGCATAATTTTTAAGACAGCAGTTAAATTAGCAGCTCTAATATTTTGCATTTTTATTCCTGCCTTCTGATACTCTGATGCTCTGACATGCCTTTTTTTCTCTTCTCTGTTCTCTATACTCTGTGGTTAGACTTTTCTATATTTTGTTATTTCTCAAATCCTGTCCATCTACGTCCAAAAATATTCTGTTTTCTGTATGTCCCAAAAACTTACTTGTCTATTTTCTTTTCCGGCTTGCTTTGACTGCCTTTCCTCTTGTTTACGGCTTGCTTTAGCACGAATTCAATTTGCCCGTTAATACTTCGCAACTCGTCCGATGCCCATATATTCAACTCCTCCCATAACTTGGAGTCTATCCGTAATAAAAAGGCTTTTTTATCAGACACGGTTTTGGGTTACGTATATAATGTGCCGGTATTAATTATTGGCTGAACTTCGCCTTCCCCGCACAATACTACCATTAAATTGCTTACCATAGCCGCTTTCCGTTCATCGTCCAATTCAATTATTTTCTTCTCGGCTAATTCCTGCAATGCCATTTCTACCATGCTAACCGCTCCGTGTACAATCTTTTGACGAGCAGCAATAATTGCTTCCGCTTGCTGGCGTCTTAACATAACCTGGGCGATCTCAGGAGCGTATGCTAAATGACTTAACCTTGTTTCCAAAATCACAACACCGGCTTTTTGAACCCGCTCTTCTAATTCTTTCTGCAGAGCTTTTGAAACCTCATCAATCGAACCTCTCAATGAAATCTCTCCCTGTTCATGCGCATCATAAGAATAAGAACTTGCCAGGTGTCGTGTAGCCGATTCAGATTGTATGGTAACGTATGTGTAATAATTTTCTACGTCAAAAACAGCCTGCGCCGTGTTTTTTACCTGCCAGACTACAATTGCCGCAATCTCAATCGGATTCCCGCTCTTATCGTTTACCTTTATTTTCTCCCCGTTTAAAGTGTTCGCGCGCAAAGAAACCTTTGTCCTTTTGTTAAATGGAAACGTCCATAATAACCCGTTCGTCTTAACCGTTCCCACATACTTTCCCATAAGAGTCAACACCGCCGCCTGGTTTGGCTGAACCGTGTAAAGCCCTGAACATACAAATAACATTAATAACCATAAAAATACAATAATTACTATCAAAGGCGTTGACGGATTTTTGTCGGCAACGCTTACAAGCCAAATGTTTACACCCAATAATATAAGGCCGACCAAAAGTATCAACCCTCCGCTTCTTCCCTTGCATTCTATTTCTCCTGTCATTTTACTCCTCCTTTTTTATTTTTATTACACGTTTTAATAATCTCTGCTAACGAAATAAGATTAAACAAAAGTATAAATCCCCCGTTTTTCCCTTTACTCCCCTTTTCTTTCGACGCCTTGCACCTCCCTCTTTTATTATGCATTTCAGTCTTCTTTAATATCATAATGATATCATAATGATATATGCTAAATTAAACCTGTCAAGAAAAAAATGAAAAATAAGGTTACGGGGGGATCTCTGCGGAGAAAATCTTTTATTGTTTATTTTGTCTCGTGTTAGTCTCTTTAAGTCTCTGTTGAAAGAATAAATTCTCTGTTTTTTGTTCTTTGTGTTCTCTGCAGTTAATCTTTATGTTTTTGCATCTAAGAGTTCTCTTTTTGTTTTTGTCTTTGATCGTCTAAACTTTTTGTCTCTCTCTTCTGCGAACTCTGCGTCTCTGCGGTGAAATTTTTTGTTGTCTGCGTCCAAGAACAACTTAAAACCAGTTTGTGAAAAACTTTGTGCTCGGAGCAGCTTTTATTCGAACGTTTACCACTTTTATGTCTTCGGGTATTTCAACCTTTGCCGTTCTTCGAAGAGGTTTGTTCGGTGCGCCTTCGGATGGAATCGCTTCTTTCCCTGTCTCGTCGTCGTTTTGCCCTTTTCCTGCCGCAGATATTTGATTCATCCCGGCTGCGGATGAGAAAATTAACAACCCGTTAAAAAAAGCAAGCAGCCATTTCATCCCTGATTGACTTGGCGCTATTGATGCCGTCATAAAGGCTAACCCTAATGCTACTATAAGGGATAGCCATTTTCTATGTTTATCGGCTTTTTGCCCGAATAAATAACAAACGGTGTTAGGAACTAATAAGGAAGCAGCAACTGCTCCCTGTAACCCCAGAAGACTTTCCGGAGTAAAAAGCGCATCTAATTGTGTCGTGTTCATTTTTCCCTCCACTTATAAAAATTATTTTTCGCGACATTCAGGCCGTAACGGAACCCCGTCTTTTAATTCGGAGCTTTTAACTTTTACGATACCGAATGCGTATGTTCCCGCTTTGAGATACGAATGATTTCCCTGTGTAAATTCGCTGTCTTCAGGAACATACTGACAATAAATTGCCAAACGTAAAGTGTCTCCCTCAAATTCTTTAACTTTTTTTATGTTTAATATTTTTCCGCAGGGCTCTCCTATTTCTACGTCCCTGTCAACCCCTTTTTGCTCTCTTGAGGAGCAACTAAAGATAATCCCGTTTTCTTTCGTTTCTTTGAACGCAACCGTTTCTAAACTACATTCCGTTAATAATCGAATAACTTACGAATATTCGTCAAACCAGAATACTCGTTCCGTATTAGTCCAATAAACGAGATGTTTCCGAATTTTTCCTTGGGAGTCTTCTTTTTCAATACTTCCATAATAAGTGTATTGCGCGCATCCCGTGAAAATAAAAACGAACAAAAACAATAAATAAATTTTTCGTTTCATTGTTTTTTTAACTTGTAATTAACGAAACTAAATCGTCCCCAATACCGGAATCGTTCCAGTAACTTATGTGTGCCCATAACCATGCTTTTTTGCTGTCTATAACACGGTCCTGTATAACCCAACCGGAATTAGGATTTGTGGAGAATTTTTCTGCAATTTGGTATTTCTCAACAGGTTTTCCGTAGAAATTGCCTGATACTACCGGGTCTGTCCGCGCCCAGTAATTTACCCAGCGAAAATATCGGGAACCGGGTTGGAATTTCTTTACTGTATTTCTGTTGAACATGGATAGTCCAATAGGCGAACCTAAGGTTACCAAAGCCTGAACAGGCCATGTGGTCCTGGAATTGCGGTCGAAATATTTTTTATTTGCAATAAGTTTGTTGACGGCATCAAATGCATAAATCGTGCCAAGGCTGTGCGCTACTATATAAAGAGGATTTCCTTCTTCGTAAATTTTTTCAATCCTGTTTATAAGCCCGTCCCGTATGATTGTGGCAGTGCTTCCTTCCTGTATATTTATTATTACGTCTCCCACGACGTCTACGCCATTTTCAACGAGTTTTCCTGCCAATGATCCTATGGGTATTTTTCCGAGCAAATCGACTAAAAATATTCCGAGTACTTTTTTTAAGCTGCGCTGGGCATTATCATTGATGTTTTCGTATCTGTACATTTCTGTCTCGAATTTGACCATTGGAAGTTGCTCGGGAGTAAGACGCGAAAGAATAAGTTTTTTTATGCCATCGTGAGAATTTATATCGTTGTCTTTTCCTGCTTGAACTCCGTGGACAACTAAAATCTTTCTTGGTTTCTTAGGGTCAACACTCATTTTTCCTCTATTCCCCTAGGGTAGGCTTTTATCCCCTATTATTCCCTTTTTAAAATAAGAAACTATAAGTGTAAGTTAAATTATTGCAATAAAAATTCCTTGTAAAAAATTAAGATTTCTTGTAAAAAATTAAGATTTTTTATGTTTTTTGCTGGAGAAGAAATATTTTTATAATGTTTTGATTGGTAGAAATAGAAACATCAAGTTTTATGCCTATCAGCAGACAAGCTGGGATTGTACAGGGTTACTCCGCGATAAGTCTTAAATTCTCTTTTAGGTATAATTTCTGCGTTTTATCAAGCAATTCGGTATTTATTGAAAATAGTAACACGCTATTTGTGCACTTCTTTTTTAGTTCTCCTAACCAACTTACTGTTTTGTCCCACCCGTTAATCATTATAATTTCATTAGGGCAGTCCACAAATATTACGGAAGTTTTTGTCTTTTCTATAAAATCTAAAATCATAGACCTCATAAATTTAGAATCTTTATATCTAATTGTATGTTCTTCTCTTCCCGTTAAAGTCAACCGGATTATAGGCGTATATAATATCTTGTATTTCTTTCTTATTTTTTCAGGCGGGAACTTGCTAAAACATAATCCGGGTATTCCATGTGAAACCTGGTCTATAAATATTTTATAAGCTTTATCGGAATTTTCTTCTTTTGTAAAATAGGCAATTCCTTTCTCTAATTTAAATATTAAAGGGCTATCTGTATCAATCTCCTTTATTGGGATAATAAATAATTTATACCTGAAAATAGAGTAGAAAGTGCTGCCTGCCCATACTATGGTAATTCCTGTCCCAAGTTCAGGAAGAAGAATTCCGTATAAAGGGAAAATGACGTTTGATAATGTCCCGATTAACCAAGCAATCGTATATCCCCAAAGTATAGGTTTTACCTGTTTTTTCTCTGTCGGAGTTCCTTTTTTTGATATATAAATGAATAAAGAAACGGCAAAAAGATATAAAAGTGTATAATAACTGCTATACGTCCATGCAAATTTTCCCGGGGAACTTGTATATCCCCAGTACATTTTTACCGCTTCGTTTATATATATTGAGTCTGTGAATAAAAACAAATATAAAAACAAAAATGGCGGTAAATACAAAAATAAATATGTAAAAATATTTTTCAGGTACTTTTCTTTTCTTGCAAAAATTATCGCAAAGTGAAGATAAAAACTCATCATAAAACACCATCCGGGACCGCCTGCTTTTATCCATAAAAAAGCTGTTTCCGGACTGTTAGCAATTCTATGCCCGAATTCACTTATGCCCCATATTGCAAAAGAAAAAGCAGTTAACGCAAAAAACCTGTTTAATAATTTTCCCGGGTTTCTTCGACATACATATACTCCCAGTATAAAATTAATAAACCCTGCAATAAAAGAATATAATGCCCAGATATTCATTTAATTAAATAATCTCAAACTTTCTCTCTTTTAATCATTCTAAAATATTAACTATTTTACCCTCTGGAGAAAAGTCTTAAATTCTCTTTCAAGTATAATCCCTGTGTACTGTCCAGTAATTGGGTATTTATTGAGAATAATAGCACGCTATTTGTGCACTTCTTTTTTAATTCGCCTAACCAACTTACCGTTTTTTCCCATCCGTTAATCATTATAATTTCATTAAGACAATCTACAATTATAACGGCAGTTTTTGTCTTTTCTATAAAATCTAAAATCGTAGAACTTATAAATTCTACATCTTTATAAGCAATTGTATCTTTTTCTCTTCCCTTGGAAGTTAACTGGATTATGGGCGTATACAATATTTTGTATTTCTCTCTTGTTTTTTCAGACGGGAATTTGCTAAAACATAATCCGGGCATCCCGTGTGAAATTTGGTCTATAAATATTTTATAAGCCCTGTCGGAACTTTCTTCTTTTGTGAAATAAGTATTTCCTTTTTCTAAATTAAATGTTAAAGGAGTAAGCATATCGTTTTCTTTTACCGGGGTAATAAATAATTTATACTTTAGAATAGAATAAAAAGCTCCCATTGCTGTGGTTAGGGCAATAATTGTCCCAAGTTCGGGAACAGGAATGCCATAAAAAGGAAATATGACGTTTGATAGTGTTCCAATTATCAATGTGGTTGTATATCCCAAAAACATTGGTTTTACCTGTTTTTTTTCGATAGGAGTGCCATACTTTAATACTTGAATAAATAAATATATTCCCCAAAAATAGGAAAGCATATAATAAGTAGTATACAACCAGATAAATTTTCCGGGGAGACTTGTATATCCCCAGTACATTTTTACTACTTCTTGTTTGTAGATTAAGTCGGTGCTTAAAAATAAATGCAAGAATAAAAGACAGGGAGCATATAAAATTATGTAAGTGGAAACTTTCTTTAAATAATTATTTTTTCGTGCAAATAATAATGCAAAGTGGATGTAAAAACCTACCATAAAGCACCAACCGAATCCCCCTGCTCTTACCCATAAAAAAGCTGTTTCCGGGTTGTCGGCACCCCTGTGCCCGAATTCACTTATTCCCCATATTGCAAGAGAAAACGCAAATAGTGCAAAAATTCTATTTAATGGGTGTCGGGGATTTTTACAATATACATATAACCCCAGTATAAAATTAATAAGTCCCGTAATAAAAGAATATAATGCCCAGATATTCATTTAATTAATTCTGCAATTGGAACAAAGCAAACCCTTAATCTGTTGTACTCACAGGATGCTTTGCACTAAAGATTGTGTCGGATATCCTGCCCTTTACTTCACCAATACAATTTTCCCTGTCTTTGTAACATTATCTGCCGTTAAACGATAAAGATAACTTCCCGATACCTGCATCCGGTCAGGACATTGAGTGTTGTAGTTGGGATACTGCCCTAAAGATAATGTGTCCGTTATGACTGGATTAGTGGGAGTTGCGACGTTTACGACAAGCAGTCCCGTTCCTTCATCCAGTATATAAGCATAAGTTCCGACGACTCTCACTGCTTGCGCTTTTCCCGGTGTCTCCAGAGTTCCCACAAGTTGAGGACTCTGCGGGCTGTTTATGTCGTATATCATAAGTTCACGCTCGGTTACCGTATAAAGATAATGCCCGGAAACCCACGAATCAATAAATAGTCCGTGGTTATACGCCATACTCCCTTTATATGTTAACACCGGCTGGGACATAACATTAGCACTGTGAAATAACCCGATAAACATAATCCCAAAACATACATAAAATTTTAATGATTTCATTTGCCCCCCTCTATTCTAATAATTAATATTAACTAAATATGATTAAAAAACAATACTTTGTCAATTCTTTTTACTAGCCCTTGAGTCATCTAGGGCTAGTTATCCAGCTAAGCTGGATTCTCTGTTTTTCGTTCCTGATACTCTGATCTACTGATATCCTGCACTCTGATTTGCTGATACTCTGATATACTCTCTATCTTTCATCCACATTAAAAGATTGACAAAAATAGGTTTTTGGAATATTGAGTATGAAAATATCTGTTGATAAAATATTATGAGAAAAAGATGAAGAAATATCTTATTCTATTTATATTAATTTTATTTACAACCAATGTAATTGCATTTGCCCCTGATACTTTATGGACAAAGGCTTATGGAGGAAACCACTGGGATCATGCCCTTTCCATAACACAAAACGATAGTAATTACTTTGTAGCAGGTCTCAGGGAAGACGATGGTTATGATAATTTTGTTTGGCTTTTGAAAATAAACAATAAAGGAGATACTCTTTGGACAAAGACTTATGGGAAGATAGAAAGCTTCGCCAATTGTATCAAGCCCACGGGAAATGGTTGTTATATTATTGCGGGCGGGCAATCCATAGCATATTCTAGGTATAATATTTATCTTCTCAAAATAACCGGTTCCGGAGATACAATTTGGACAAGGACATGCCTGAAAAGCTATGATGAATATCTATGTTCGGCAGAACAAACAAAAGACGGGGGATATGTTGCAGTAGGCGTATCGTCACCTCTTTTTGGGGCAGGGGGGAAAGACATTTATATTCTAAAAACAAACGGCTCCGGAGATACCTTATGGACAAGATTATATGGGACTGCCAGTAATGATGAAGCACAATCCGTGATTCAATCGGAGGATGATAATTATATTGTATTAGGAAGTTGTGGCGCTGACAATAGTTTATGGGTTTTAAAAGTAGATACTGCCGGGGATACATTATGGACAAAAAGATATTCAGGTATAGGTTGGGCTTCCGGACGTTCCATAAAACATACAAATGACGGATGCTATATAGCATCCGGATATACCAGTACCAATATGAGTGGCTACCGGCGTTTCTATCTTCTAAAAATTAAAAGCAATGGTGATACAGCATGGACAAAAACATATAAAGTACAAGGTTATTCGGAAGATATTTTTGCCTATGACCTTCAGCAATGCAAAGACAACGGTTATATTATCGCAGGAACTTACGGCACAGGAGACGATGTCTATCTAATCAAAACCGATAGTTTAGGAAATGAATTATGGAATAAAAGATATGGAGGAAATCAAATGGATAGAGCTTATTGTGTGCAACAAGCTCAAGATGGTGGCTATATCATTGCAGGAGAAACATACTCTTTTGGAGCAGGGTCTAGCGATGCTTATATTTCGAAAATAAGCCCTCTTTATATTATTGCTCCTGTTGGCGGAGAAGTTTGGAGTGGCGGAAACATTCATAAAATTGAATGGTATCATGAGAATCCTGCGACGGTGGATCATTTCAGACTGTCATATTCTACAGACCAAGGGAATACTTACACTCCTCTTACCGATACGATATCCAATGTAACTTTCTCTTATAATTGGACTCTTCCCTTAATAAATTCACCTTTCGTAAGAGTAAAAATTCAAGCGTTAAATTCAGGGGGGAGTACCCTTTTTGAAGACGCAAGCGATAGCAATTTAATAATCGATTCAACTCCTCCTTCCTCCGTAACGTTAGTTTCTCCTTTGGATAAATCTTATATTGGCGATTATACTATGAGTTTTAAATGGAATCGCGCTACAGATAATTTAAGCGGGATTGACCACTATATTTTACAATATGCATTAGACAGTTTGTTTTCTCAAGGGCTTGTCGAAACATCTTTCAAAGATACAACTATTAATAAAACATTAACTGATAGTGCCTATTATTGGCATGTTAGAGCTATTGACAAAGCTGCTAATATAGGAGAATGGTCTTCGGTATGGAACTTTATTGTTGATACGTTATCCCCTCAAATTTCTAATACTACCGTTTATAAAGATACTACTTTTCATGGACCATTTCCTGTTTATGCCACAATCAAAGATAACATCGGAATTAGCAAGGCTGAACTCTGGTTTGTTACAACTTCAAGTTCTACATGGACTTCTATTAGTATGGACTCAACCGGCATTGCAAACGAATATCTTGGTGTGATTCCTTTACAATCCACGAACAATATAACAATCTTGTATTACATTTTTGCAAAAGATTTTGCGAAACCGTCCAATATAATTAGAGACCCTCCAAGTAACGGTTATTCATTTATTGCGGGATACACCGGGGTTGAGGATGAAAAGTTTAAGATACCGGATAAGTTTTTTATAAAACAAAATTCTTTCAATTCACTTGTATTTAATTATGGGGTACCCAGGAATGTAAATGTGAATCTTAGTATTTACAATTTATTAGGGCAAAAGGTAATTACTCTTGTGGATGGGAACAAAGATGCGGGTTATTATAACGTAAACTGGGAAGGGAAAGACAATCTTAACAGCAGGGTATCAAGGGGAATTTATTTTTATAAATTTGAGGCGGGGGAGTTTAGAACAACAAAAAAATTAATCTTTGTAAGGTAAGATATTTTAAAATTAAGATACAACATATTAAAGAGGAGGAACAATGCGCCGATTATTTTTGATTATTATGGGATTTAATTACCTGACTATTTTTTTTAATTTGGCGTATGCTACTAATGCACCCGATACTCTTTGGAGAAAAAACTTTATTAACGTTAACGGTTATAGTTTTTATCAAACTAAAGATGGAGGGTATATAATTTCCGGAATGGACAGTATGAATGCCCGACTAATAAAAACAGATGCGAATGGGAATAAACAATGGGATAAACTTTTGAACAGCAGCAACTTTACTGTTTCTAGTGGAAATTCAGTCCAACAGACTTCCGATAATGGATACATAGTAACAGGGTATAAGTGGTATTATGGTGGCACGGGAGGGACTTGTAAAGATGTTTGGCTAATAAAAACAGATGCTACCGGAAATAAACAATGGGAGCAGACTTATGGCAGTACGGTTCATGATATTGGATATTGCGTTGACCAAACTTTGGATGGTGGATATATGATAGTGGGGTGTTACAGTGATAAAATTTGGTTAATAAAGACAGGTGCTACCGGGAACAAACAATGGGATAAAACTTTTAAAACAAGCAATATTTACAATTACGGCCGTTCAGGACAACAAACAAAGGATAAAGGTTATATTATAACCGGCTCGGGTGGCGGTGATGGAGTGAGTACCTCAGAGTGGGATATATGGCTTATAAAAACGGATTCTTTAGGAGATACCGTATGGACTAAATTTTTCGGGGAAACTCAAGGTGATTATGGCTATTGTGTAAAGCAAACTTTGGATGACGGATATATAATTGTTGGTGCTAACGGTTCTTACGGCACAGCTTGGATAATAAAAACAGATTCTTCAGGAAATGAATTATGGGATAAAACTTATGGGGGAGCATATACTAATGATTGTCGTTCAGTTCAAGAAACCACAGATGGTGGATATGTCGTATTCGGTGATTTATTAGTAAAGACCGATAGTTTAGGTAATATAAAGTGGAATAGAGCTTCCGGGACAAGTCAATATGGTACAGGCGTTCAGCAAAGCACCGATGGCGGATATATTATGCTTACATCTCCGTCGCGTTCCAAAGAAGATAAAAACTTATCAACAACAGGTTGTTATCTTGTAAAAACATCTCCTCTCTGGCTTATTTTCCCTGACAGCAGTAAAAACCTGGTAGGCGGTTCCGTTCAAAATATTACATGGCAATGGGAAGGGACCGCTAACTTACATCATTTCAGGATATTATTTTCTTTTGATGGAGGAGTCAATTACTCCGATACGATTGCCAATAACATTCCGAAAGGAGACACATCTTATTCTTGGAAACTGCCATTTACAAATTGTTCCTATTGCCGAATAAAAATACAGGCAATTGATTCTCTTAACAATGTGCTTATTGAAGACGCAAGCGATCAAAACTTTACTATTGAATTTTATACAACAATAGCTCACCCGAGCGTAGATGACTGGATTGGAGGCTCCACTCATTCAATAGTCTGGTATACTCTCGGGACAGGTTTCAAGAGTTACAAATTGCTTTTTTCGAGTAATGGCGGCATTTCCTATCCGGACACGGTTGCAAAAAATGTTCCTATTGGGGATACTTCTTATTTATGGAAAGTTCCGTTTATAAATTCTTCACAATGTCATATAAAAATACAAATGTTTGATTCATCAAATAAACTTATATTTGAAAATGCAGGGAGTACATTTTATATTGATTTCCACATAACTCTGAATTCCCCCTGGGGCGGGCAGTGCTGGACTGGTGGTTCAACTCATCCAATAACCTGGAGCAAAACCGGGGTCAGTTTCGGGAGTTACAGATTGCTTTTATCTAAGAATGGAGGCGTCAGTTATTTGGATACGATTGCAAAAAATATATCCCCGGATAGTGTTTCTTATAGTTGGACATTGCCGGATGTAGACTGCTCGATTTGCAGGGTTAAAGCGCAGATATTAGACAGTATGAATAATTTTCTATGTGAAGATGCAAGCGATACTAATTTTATAATAGATAGTTCGCCTCCACCTATTGTAGAAATGATTTCGCCAATTGACAGTACTTACACTTGTGACAGTATGATTGTTTTTTGCTGGCATAAAGTAACTGATTTGAGCGGAATCAACTATTATACGATACAATATGCTTTTGATAGTTTATTTTCCGAAGGGGATAGTGCGGTTAACTGTTCCGACACTGCGTTATGGTGGAAATTGACAAAGGACAGCGTTTATTATTGGCATGTGAAGGCAATTGACAAAGCCGGGCATATAGGAGAATGGTCAGAAATATGGAACCTAAAAGTTGATCCGCATCCTATTCAAATAACGAATACTACAATATGGCATGATACGAGTTTTCAAGGACCATTCCCTGTATATTCCACGATTGCATCTCACAATGGAATAGATAGCGTGAAACTTTACTATAAAATAAACTATGCGTACTGGGTATCTATTCCCATGGATACGACCGGAACACTTAATCAGTATCTCGCAGAAATTCCTTCTCAATCCGCTCCAAACACCATAATACGTTATTATATTTATTCCAGGGATACTTTTCAACCTGCAAATGAAGCGAAAGCCCCTGCAAATGCCCCAGGCACTTCTTATTCATTCACTGCAGGATATGTCGGGACTGAAGAGTTCAATAAAATACCAAAAACATTTTTTGTCTCTTATTGTCAGCCTAATCCGTCTATAGATTTGACAAAATTTGAATATGGCATTCCTATAGATGCGAATGTGATTATTGCTATATACAATCGTTCAGGGAGAAAAGTAGCTACCCTCGTTAACGGAACAAAAAAGGCAGGATATTACTCTGTAAAATGGAACCAAAAAGATAATGGGAACAAAAAACTTGCTGCAGGCGTTTACTTTATGAAATTCAAAGCAGGCAACTATAACGCAACGAAAAAACTGATTCTAATAGAATAAACTCAACAGGGTAGAGTGGGATGACGTCATCCCACCTACCCACTAAAGGAATTTATTTTGTGAGACTAACAACAGGTACCACTAAACTAACAAAAAAGATTACGATTATAAAATAAAAACAAAAAAGATTATGAAAAAAATATTTATATTTGTAATCCTGTTTGTTCCGTTATCTGTATTTGCGGATAACCTGATATTTAACGGTGGATTTGATATGACACCGTGGGATAGCGGATGGACAAAAAATGTAACGATTTCTACTAAACGCCCGCAATGGATAACATACATTGATTCTACAATCAGAGCCGGAACAGGAAAATCTTATCCAAATTGCTGTTCGTTAAATACAGCATGTACGGCCAGGTATGATGGTAGCAATGAGGTGGACACGTGTTGGTCTATCGTTAAGGTACGAAAAGAAATTTTTCAAACCTTTACCCCTGTTTCCAATTGTATATTCAAAGCATGGCTTTCCGGCTGGTTGCTTTTAAGTGGCCATGGGATGTTTACCTGTTCTTGTGGAGATACCGTTCAACTTTGTATAAACGGGGTTTGGAAAAGAGTTTGGGAAATTAAAGGTGATGGGAATTACTATTCGTATGGTTGGACAGAATTTTGCGATACCATAAAAAATCCTGTAAGCGGAGTAAAATTTATTTCCTATGGTGACGGATCAGCACTGGTAGAAAACAAATTTAATATAGGCGGGTCTAATAATTTTTTTTATATTGACGATGTTAGTATTGAAATATTGCGAGTCGAAGAAAGTACACCATTGTCAGGGCATAGTATTCCTACACTCCAAATCTCTCAAAACCCCTTCTCAAAATCTACAGTCATTACTTATTTTGTGGGAGAGGTTTCCCAACCTCGATATGTCTCTCTTGCGATTTATGATTTAACAGGGCGTTGCGTTAAAACTCTTTTCAATGAACTCAAACCTGCTGGTTCTTATTCCACAACCCTCAACGCAAACGAACTAAAAACAGGAGTTTATTTTGTGAGACTAACAACAGGTACCACTAAACTAACAAAGAAGCTAATCTTAATGAAGTAGAGATTAAAAACTTAAATATCCACCTGCAGAATTTCTGCGTTTATCTGTGTTTATCTGCGGTTAAAAAGCCCTACTTCACCAATACAATTTTCCCTGTCTTTGTAACATTATCTGCCGTTAAACGATAAAGATAAATTCCCGAAATTTGTGTTTTCGTATCCCATTGAATCTTCTTGCTCCCCGCAGCCTCCACCGAATTTATTAAAGTATTTATTTTCTTCCCCGCAATGTCATATATGTCTAACTTTACATTCATCTTCGCCGGCAAAGTAATTTCTATTGTAACAATTTTTGAATAAGGTTCAGTATGAGTCTTAACAATTAATTTATTATTTATTAACTCATTTGCCGCTTCTTCCGCGCCGGACGGACAGGATATATATTTCAAAGGCACCTGGGCAAGCCATGTATTATGCCAAAGCCAGCTGGGAAGCTCTTTTCTTGGTATGGTAAGGTCGTTATTAATGTTGGTAATGTGATAGTTGTATTCATTCATTACGTTTCTTAAATCTTTCCATCCCGTGGAAGTCAATGCTCCGAATCCATAAACTCCATAAATAGCAACTAATTCGCTGTGCCCGTCATTGTTTATATCCGCTACGCCCGGGAATTCATACGCCGTGCGTGATGAAAACTGTGTGTTACGATAAAAAGAATTCCCGCTACCGTCCGGATGTTTACCATCAGCCCCGTTGAACACTTCAAGAAAATTTCCGCACCACCCCGCTACTCTATGATTGTCGTCTATTTCCCAGATAAAAGCCGCAGGACCGGAACCACCCCATACATTATCATATGCCCCTTGCTGCCATATCATATCTATTCCTGTTCCGGTCGTATTCTCCCGGACACAATATAATCTTTGGGTAGATGTGTCCGTGACCCCTTTCCCCCAGGAAAATACGAGCATTTCCGGCAGAGAATCCGAAAGAAAATCTAAATCCGCAATTGCTATGGCAGACCTTAAAGCATTTCCAATCGGGCATACTAGTGCTCCCCACTTCAAAGTGCCGTCTTTTTCGAAGCAAAATAAACTGTCCCCCCCTGATGTAATAATCTCCGGCTCACAATCTCTATTTAAATCCGCTATGCTTATTTCCCCGCCTACACCAACACTGTCGGATTCCCAACGCAAACTGCCGTTAGTCCCGTTTAAACAAAAAAGCCTACCCTTGCTTGTCGTAAGAACTGCAGGCTCCAACGTAGTGTCTATTCTTTCGACAACCGGAGTTATAATGTTTGCCAGAGTATCTCCGACGAAATATGACCATTTTATTCCACCGGTGCTGTTAAGACAAAATAGTTTTCCGCGAGAACTTCCGAATAATATTTCAGGGTCTCCCATAGTATCTACGTTTGCTATGGTGGGCGAACCGCCGTAGCGGGAAAGAGAAAATCCCGTGGGAAAACTCCATTTTAAACTGCCGGTAACCGCATTTAAACAGTAAAGTTTTATGCCCTCGTTTGCAACTATAACTGATGCTGTGTCACTGTTGTCTATTATAGCCACTGCAGGCGAACAAAAATTCATATAATAAGGAGTCCCGAGCGAATAAGACCATCTCAAAGTCCCTGTGCTGTTTAGGGAATGAATTTTCCCTATATTATCGGTAAACATAATCTCGCAAAGGTTGTCGCCATTTATATCCGCAATAGCCGGACTGGAAAGCACTATTCCCCAACTATCGTACGACCACAGTGTATCCGGAGTTCCCCAATTTGCCTGCAACTTAGAAGCAAAAAATAATACACAAAAAAACATAAACCCTTTTTTCATCCTGTTCCCGGATGTTTTTACATAATCTGTTTTCATCTATCATATATATAGTAATAATAACCATTTTCTTTGTCAAGTGAGAATTATTTTTCGATTTTCTTCCCCGGGAAGTTTGAAATCTTCAAAAATAAGAGATATGGAAAAAAATATTGACAAAATATTGTCTTCATAGTATCAATTTTCACTGATCGGAATTGGTTATTTATGATAAATTAGGTAAAAAAGGATGCAAATATGGAAAATACAATTTTATTATTTATGGTAATAGTTTTAGTAATAGCTGCTGTTGCCCTTGTGTTATGGATCCGGATAGGAGAAGCTAATAAATTGTTTAAAGAAGTAAGTGAAAAATTGGATGATATATTAGAATTAAAAATTCCTGACAAAACACTGGGTGGATACAAAGCATTGAACGGTGTTTTAGCTATGATTGATGGGAAATGGAAAGATGCAATCGAAGTTTTTCGTAAGTTGTCTCCCCACGTGGATAGCAGAACGAAAGTAAATTATCTTAGTCTTATTGGGTTATGTTTTTACAAACAGGGAAAATTAGGCCAGGCACTCGGTAGTTATAAAGAGTCATTAGATCTTGCAATGGAAATAAACGATAAAAAAGGCGAAGCGATTAATCTAGGAGATATTGGAATTATATATTGGAGAGAAGGATCGTTGGATAAAGCATTAGAGTATTACAACCAGGCTCTTGGAGTTTATAAAGAAATAAACGATAAAAAAGGCGAAGCGGAATATTTGGGAAACATTGGTCTTGTTTACTGGAAACAAGGCGCGTTGGATAAAGCATTGGAATATCAAAACAAGGCTCTTGATATTGATAAAGAAATAGGCAATAAAGAAAGCGAATCCGCAGATTTAGGAAATATCGGGGTTATTTATCGTATGCAGGGAGAATGGGATAAGGCATTAGAATATTACAATAAAGCTCTTAAAATTTATGAGGAAATAGATAAAAAACAAGGTATGGCAAATCAGTTAGGGAATATCGGGATTGTTTACGGAATGCTTGGAAAATTGGATGAAGCTCTGGAATATAATAACAGGGCGATGAAAATTGATAAGGAAATAGGGAATAGGGAAGGAGAAGCACAGGATTTAGGGAATATTGGGAATATCTATCATGACTTGCAGCAATTTGATGAAGCATTGGAATATTATATGAGGTCCTTTGATATTAACAGGGAAATGGGTAACAAAAAGGGTGAAGCCGCTGATTGGGGAAATATCGGAAATACATATAGAATGATTGGAAAAATCAATGAAGCGAAAGAATGTTATGAAAAGGCTCTCGAGTTGTTTACTGAAATGGGCATAAAAACGGAGATCGAGAAAACAAAAACAAATATCGAAAACCTCGATCGAAAACTATAACGCAGAGTACTTAATATAAGAATTCTTTGTAGGTTGCTACCTGCTCGCCACTCTAGATGTAAAACCTAATCCAATGGTATATCCATAATCTTCAGGTAGCATTTTTGACAATAATGAAATCCGTTGATTAATCCCGCCTTCCACAAAGAAAAAATGATTTTCCTTGCCTATCTCTAATCCAATGCATTCTTTGAAAAGAAAAGTAAAAACAAAACTGAGTTCATTGTTACAATTCTCGAAACCAAAGGATGCTCCCCCATTAAGACTAATTACGGGTCTGACAATACTGCGGGTTACTAAGAAATGAATACCAAAATTTTGATAGCAACCAAATCCTGCTCCGGTAAATCCTGAAATTTCTTTCAGTGCAAGAAAATAAATTTCTGTTCCCGAATTATATCCTGTATATTCTTTTCTAAAAAGTTTTTGTTGATTGGCTATTATTCCAAAACTATTTTCGTTATTCATATATTTCATAGACGTTGAATTGAATTTGTCTTTACTATCAGCTATTTGCGGTTCTTTTATTACAAAGGAAGTTGTTTCTGCAGGAGACATTGTAATTACTTTTTCAACTCCATCTGTTATGAATTTTTCTCCGGCTGTCTCCAGAACATTGGTTAAAAGTTTTTCTGCGCTGCCACTTACGTCGAAGCCTTCTGTTTGTTTAGTTTCATTAATTTGAGCTAACATTAAAGGTTTGTTATTTTCAGGAAGTACAAATGTAACGTCCATTTTTGCATCTGCATACCCGTATTCGGACATTAATAGAGTCTTTTCATGAAATTCAAGTTCGTTGATAGTTATATCAATGAAATAATCAGGCACTTTTAAACTCTCTGCCTTTACATTTGTTATTTCCAGAGCTTTCTCAAAAGTATTTTTCACAAGTTCTGTAGAGTTTCTCTTGGAATAAAGAGGCGTTGGGGTATTAAATAATCCTGTCTTTACTAAGCCAATTACAGTAGAATCCATGCCTCTTTTATCATTAACATCACGGAGGGTAAAACGTTTCTCAGTTTCTATTTTCTTAATGCTTGTGGGGTTTTTAGAATAAGGTTGAATGTCTAATATTGAGACTCCACACCCTGAAAAAAATATGCATAAGCATATAAACAGTTTTTGCAAAAAATTATTTTTTCTAATATTTTTCATTTTGGTATCCACTTGTTACTCTTAATTTTAGAGCCTTTTTGGGGGGAGAAAGTTCTTTGCCTGCTACCTGCTCTCTACTTCCTGCTGACTTGCATATCCTTTCTTCCTCAGGTTAAGAACAAGCTCTACTTCACCTTTGCCTATATTAAGCTTTTTGGCTATTTCTTCCTGGGTATTTCCTGCGTCCCTCAATTCATAAATATTTTTATGAAAATCTTTAGTCTCGGCGGGAGATATTTTTTTGCCCTTGATATCCTTCGAAATAGAAGCCAGCGTGGTTTCTATCTTACTCATAGCTCTTACTAAAGTATCCTGGGTTGTTTGTTCCTGAACTCGGAATTGTCTATCTGAAGATGGATTGGGCCTTTCCACGGTCTGGAGTTGGTCAACTTTTTTATACAATGGAATGTCGTCACTTTTTGTAAAGTTTGCTGCGGTATTGGGTCGTCCCGGCATTGATAACTGTGGTGTTGCTGCCGGTTTTGTTGCTTTTAGGTTAGTCGCCGGATTTTTGGTGCGGTTGCCTATTTTTGAGGCAAGTAAAACAATGATAATAAATAAAAAGATTGAAACAACAATAAGTAATATTTTTATTAAGTTATAATCAGTATAATTATTTGAGTTTTTTAATGCAATGTTTTCTGCCCTTTCTATCTGTGTTCCCATATCATTCATCCTCTGGTTTAACATTTCTGTCTGTCCCGCAATACTGTCTATTTTTTCTTCCATATTTCCTGGATAGGCAATCCTATTCGAAGTGTTTTTGCCGGAATCATTAACGGGGAGGAATGCTTTTATTTCCTTTAATTCCCTTAACTCGGAGTTGTAAGAATGGAACTGATCCTCTATTTTGTTTACTTTGTTTGTTATGTTTTGAACTTCCCGACCTATGCCTTTTGTAGTATCAATTACGTACTTTTTTAGACGTGTTTCTATGATTTGTTTTTCTATAATTAGTGTGTCTAATTTTTGATTGGGCTTAGCTGCTCCCGCTGTGGCGGTGGATGCCATAATTAGTAGCCCGATTAACACATAAAAATATATAGACAGATTAATGAATTTATGCGCTGATATCAATGATTTGTCCTTTTTCATTTTTTTCCTCTCCTTCCTGGCCTTCCTGGTTGTTGGTAGATAAGTTTTGGTCTTCATTGGATGGATTCTGGTTGCCCTTTTTCTTCTTTTTTGCCTCTGCTTCCTGCTTTTCGTCTTCGCCTACTTTTTTTGCTTTATCGGATTCTTTCTCCTCTTTTACTACGAGATGTTCTAGTTGATGAGCGAATTTTTGTTCCTCTTCCGGTTTCTTTACTTTATGCGCATTTGGCGTAGTTGCCGCTGGGATCATACTTACATCGGTTACCGGTTGTACCATATATTTATTTTCGTTTCCTTAAAGAACTTTTTTTAGCACTTTTTTAAAGTATAAAATAATTTCTGTATGTAACTGACATACTCGTGATTCCGATAAATCCAGCGTTTTGGCGATTTCTTTGTAAGTTAAATCTTCATAATAATAAAGAGTTATTAATAGTCGGGACTTCTCAGGTAGCTCGTTTATCATTTTAAGTAGATTTTCCTTTCTTTCTTCTTCCTGAATAATGGAAAATAATCCAGGTTCTTTACTTGCAATGGACTCTTCGGAACTTGTCCCGTCTTCATCCTGGGATAAATCCAAACTAATCAATTGAGGCGTTCTCGTTTCTTCTAATAATTTATAAAACTTCTCTTTTGTTATTCCAAGCGCAGCCGCTACTTCATCTTCTGTTGGCATCCTGTGTAATTTTTCAGATAACTTTGCATATGTGATTTCAAGAGTCCTTATTTTTTCTTCTGTGCCCGCGGATTTCCAGTCTAAAGCCCTAAACCCATCAAGTATTGCTCCTCTTATTCGATGAAAAGCATAAGTTTTGAATGCTACTCCTCTTTCCGGATCAAAACTGTCTATAGCTTTGATTAATCCTATTATACCCTGGGATATCACATCTTCCATTTCTATGACAGTTGGTATATATAAGGCAAACCTGTTTGCTATCCAGCGAACAAAAGGAATCCATTTTTTTATTTCCTCTTCTTTGGCCTTAGGGCTTTGAGTCGCCTTATATTGAGAAATAGCGTTGTTGTGTTTCGGCATTTGCTTCAATCTATCTTAACAGGAATATCGCTCTGGATTTTATTTATAAGAATGTTGGAAGGTCGAAATTGTGGAATTTTACTCTCTTTTATCTCCATAGAGCCCTTTAATCCGGGTATATAATACTTTCGCCCTTTCCTTACCTTATTCCTAAATAAACCAAAACCCTGTATTCTAACTTCTTCATCCTTACCAAGAGTATCTGTAATAGTCAAGAGGATTTTTTCTATTATCTCAATACTTTTTTTTTTAGATAGGTCTAAAGAAGCGGATATTGTAGAAGCAAGTTCTTTTTTGCTGATTTTTTTTGCCTGTCCTGATGATGACTTTGGGGTAGCTCTGTCTTCTTCCTGCTCGTCAAACGAAGAAGAAACATCAGATATTCTTTCAAATAAACTTTTTGCTCCTTCCTGTCTGTTTTTTAATGCTTTTATCCCGTTTGCAATCTTTTTAATGCACACTGATGCTCTGGAATATGGCTTGGACGTTATAAAAGGACTTTGGGATTCTACGGCTTGTCCGACTGCAGGATCTTCATATACGAATCCAAAATTTTCTATCTCAAGTTTCAAAAATTTAGATGTTAAAAGCCCTATTCTCTCTACCGTATCAGTTGCCTGCTTTTCGCTTTTTACCCTGTTTACGATTATTTTTATACTGGGCGCATTTTTGTTCATAGTTACAACTTTTATGGTCGCATAAGCATCCGCAAGTGAAGTTAATTCCGGAGTGGTTATAATTACGACTTCATCCGAAACTAAAAGGAAATCTCTTACGTTTTTAGATATCCCTGCGGCTGTATCTATGAATATAAAATCAAATTCGTTTTCTAATTCCGTAAATGTTTTTATGAATTTATTGCTCTTTTCGCTGTCTAAATCGGCAAGCTCTTCTATACCGCTTGCCGCAGGTATTATTTTTAAATTACAAGGACCATTTACTATTATGTCCTTTAACTCTTTATTTCCTAAAATTACGTCTTTTATGTTAAATGCCGGGGATATCCCAAATAATAAATCTACGTTTGCAAGCGATAAGTCGGCATCAAGCAATAATATGTTGAGCCCTTCATTGGCAAGGCAAACTGCTATGTTTACGGCAATATTTGTTTTACCTACTCCTCCTTTGCCTGACGTGAACCCAATGATTTTAGGTCCGTTTACAATTTCCCTTAATTTGCTTGCCTGATCCGTCATTTTTCCCACCTTTCCTTTAATTCCCAGATATGAGATATAATCTTTGAACTGTTTGCGAGTTCTATATCGTCTGGTATCGATTGTCCTGTCGTTAGATATGAAATTGGTTTTTTGGATAAAAAAGGCGATTCTAATAATGTGCCGAAAGACGAAGTCTCGTCTAATTTTGTAAAAACTATTTTACCCGGGCACAAAATATCGTAGTTTTTTATAATGTCTGCAATGTCCTTGGCCTTTGTAGTAAGCGATATAACAAGATGTATTTCATCCGGATTTATAAGATTGAAAAATGTACAAAGTTCGGATATGTATTTTTCGTTCTTTTGACTGCTCCCGGCTGTGTCTATAAAAATAACGTCCATATCTTTGAACTTTTCCAAAGAATTCGGAAAATCCATAGCCGAAAAAACCACGTCTATAGGAATGTCTACTATTTTAGCAAAAGTATTAAGCTGCTCAACTGCCGCAAGTCTATATGTATCAATAGTAATTAAAGCAACTTTCAACTTGTCATATATGGCAAAATTACTTGCAATTTTTGCTATCGTTGTTGTCTTCCCTGTTCCGGTTGGACCAATAAATGCTATCAAATAAGGAATGTCTCTCTTTGGTATTGACTGTGATGGTGCAGACGTTTGCCCTTGTTTGTTTTGCTCGGTAGAAAGGGAATCTGAAACAGGCTTTATGGATATAGGAGAAGTAGAAATTAAAGACGAAAGGAATGTTTTAATGTTTTCTTCGGAGGAAGAAATCCCCCCTGTCTTGTCGATAATTAGCTTGCTGTTAATTAAATTGGTAATAATTGAGGCGGTGTCTGCTTGAATGCCTGAACCAACTAATTTATTAAAGAGGGGTGGGAAATTTACAGTCTCAGAACATTGGATAAGAGAAGACAAGTCTGATACTTGCTTCCCAAATAAATGGATTTGACTCTTAAGCTCGGATAATTGGGACTCAACGTTAGATAACTGCCCGCTGTCAGGTACGTTTTTCCCAGCCTGACGATTCCCGTTATAGCGGGATGTTCCATAATCAGGTGAAGAACCTGCAAATTTTGAAGGAGTGTCAGTATTAAGTGCGTAATCACCGTTGGAACGGGATGTTCCGTTGGGATTATCTTGCCCGGTTATATATGTGTTTTTTCCTGAGTTGCTCGTATCTGTTTTTGTTCCGGGTAAATCTGTAGCCGCAAGCATTTCTATCTCTTCCGTGTCATCTATTCTGTTTGTGGCAAGTATAACTGCATCCGGACCAAGGTCTTGTTTGACCATTTCAATTCCTTCTTTAATACTGTTTGCTCTATATTTTTTTATGTTCAAGCTGTCACCTCTCCGCTTAAAGCGGATTTAATTTCTCCTAATGAGTTTATCGGGATTCTCGAATCAAGCTCAGAGAAAGATAAAACCACGAGATTTGGTGTAGAAGCTCTTGTCTGTTTTTTAGAGTTTCTTATCAAATCTCCTCTTGTCTCTTTAATACTTTTTGCCTTATGTTTTTTCAAGCTGTCACCTCTCCGCTTAAAGCGGATTTAATTTCTCCTAATGAGTTTATCGGGATTCTCGAATCAAGCTCAGAGAAAGATAAAACCACGAGATTTGGAAAAATAGGCGTTATAAGTTTTCTTAAATAATTCCGTAATCTTGGTGAAGAGATAATTATTGGCTGGTAGTTTTGTAAAGCAAGCTTCTCTATCCATTTCGATATTTCAATAAATAATGATTGGGCAAGCTTTGGCTCTATGGAAAAACCTGAATCCGTGTGGTTCTTTTCTATTGAATCTAAGATAAGTTGCTCAAATCTGGGCTCTATTGAAACACAATTGATTTTGCCGTTGGCGTCTTTATATTGTTGAGAAATATTGCGTTTGAGTGCTTGACGGGTAAATTCGGTGAGCTGGTCAATATCTTTAGTCACCGGAGCATAATCTGCAAGCGCCTCTAAAATCGTAACTGTGTCACGGATAGATATCCTTTCCGCAAGTAGATTTTGTAAGACTTTCTGGATATCGCCGATTTTCATAATGTTAGGAATAAGTTCATTTACAACTGCCGGATGTGTTTCTTTTGCCCGGTCAATGATTACTTGAGTTTCCTGTCTGCCAAGAAGCTCGTTGGCGTATGATTTTATGGTTTCCTGGAGATGTGTTGTAACTACAACCGAAGGTTCAACTATCGTGTATCCCAGTGCTTCAGCCCTGTTCCTTTCCTTCCGTGTAATCCAGTAAGCGGGCAAATTAAATACCGGCTCTGTTGTTTCGTCCTCATCTAATTTCTGTTTCGCAGAACCCGGGTTCATTGCAAGCAAGCCTTGTAAAAATACCTTGCCTTTGGCAATTTCAGTTCCTTTTACTTTAATGACATATTCTTCGGGTTGAAGTTCAAGATTGTCTCTAATACGTACAGGAGGAACGACAAACCCCAGTTCAGAGGCGATTCTTTTCCGTAAAAGACCAACCCTGTCAAGTAAATCCCCTCCCTTTTCTTTATTAACAAGATCAATATTGCCATAACCAAGCTCTATTTCAATCGGGTCAATTCGTAATGTTTTGTTCCAGTCTTCTACTTCTTCTGCTCCACCGGTTGATGGTGTTGGTTTTATTGGTGCATCTGCACTTGTACTTCTTTTAATTAAATAACCAATTCCGCCAATAAGAGCGGAGAGGAGAAAGAATGGGAAAAAAGGAAAACCGGGCACAATCGCACAAACAAATAAAGCCCCCGATACAATAAATAAAACTTTGGAATTAACAAGCATTTGAGAAATTATATCCCTGCCAAGATCAGATTCGGATGCCATTCTTGTTACAAGAATACCCGATGCAGTCGCGATTATAATAGCAGGTATTTGAGCAACAAGTCCATCCCCGATAGTAAGAATAGTATAAATGGAGAGGGCTGATTGAGCAGGCATATGTCTTTGAAATACCCCTATACATAAACCACCTATAATGTTAATTGCCGTAATGAGTAAACCTGCAACGGCATCTCCTCTAATAAATTTTGATGCTCCGTCCATAGCTCCGTAAAAGTCGGTTTCCCTGCGGATCTCAAGCCTTCTATCTTTTGCTTCGGCTTCGGTAATTAAACCGGTATTCAGATCTGCATCTATAGCCATTTGCTTCCCGGGCATACCGTCTAATGTGAATCTTGCTGCAACTTCAGCGATTCTTGTGGCGCCTTGTGTAATTACGATAAATTGAATAATGATTATAATGATAAAAATTACTACCCCGACGATATAATTTCCTCCTACAACGAAATTTCCGAAAGCATATATAACCTTGCCTCCATCTGCTTTCAAAAGAATAGAACGGGTAACTGCCACGTTTAAACCAAGCCTTAAAAGTGTGGTGAGAAGTAAAATAGAAGGGAAGGAAGCAATGTCCAGAGGCTTATGGATATACATAGTTGATACGATAAGCAAAAGAGAAAAAGCAATGTTGAAGATTATGAAAATGTCAATAATAGGCGTGGGAAGCGGGACGATAAGAATGGCTATAATACTAAGAACACCAACCGCAACTATAATTGTCCCTTGTCTTGCAAGTCTTTCTGTAAAAAGATTATTCATAACTTATTTATAAATTTCCTCTTATAATCATATTTATTTGCCTAAGATGCACTGATTTTATCACCGCCATAGCGGGATGTTACATTTTTTAATTTGTAGACATAAGCTATAATTTCAGCAACTGCCTGGTATAATTTAACCGGAATTTGATCGTCTATATCACAGGTAGTAAATAATAACCTCGCAAGAGGCTTGTTTTCAACAATAGGAATGTTATGTTTGTTTGCAATTTCTCTGATTTTCTTGGCTACATCTCCGCCTCCTTTTGCAACTATAACCGGTGCCGAATCTTTAGGCTGTTCATATCTTATGGCAATGGCAAGTTCTGTTGGGTTTGTTATAATAACGGTTGCCTTTGGAACCTCTCGCATCATTCTTCGTCTTGATAACTCTCGTTGCTTTGCTCTAATCCTGCTTCTGATCTCAGGAGGCCCTTCTGTTTGTCTTGTCTCCTCTTTTACTTCCTGGGAAGTCATCCGTATACTTTTTTCATAAGTCCATTTCTGGAAAATATAATCTGATACTGCGATAACTAAAAATACAAGAATAGTATTAAGAAGTAACTTGAATATAGTTGCAACTAAAAAACTTGACTGGGCTTCAGCAGAAGAATTAGTAAGCGCTAACATTGGAGCTATGATTCCTTTTATCCCAACAAAAATAACGGTTCCAATGAGAGTTAATTTTAACAGAGACTTAAGTAAAGTAAAGTAAGCACTTGGGCTAAATAAGTTTTTGGCTCCCTGTGCTGGATTTATGGCTCCCCACTTAACAGCAAGCGCTTCAGGTGCATATACCCATCCACCAAGAATAATAGAACCAAGGATATCAACGACAATAAGAATGGCAAAAAAAGGAATAAGGAAAGGTAATAAATTCTTAATGGAAAAAGCAATTATAGATAAAGTAGTTTTTTCATTGATAGACATAAGCATCCCACTACCGAAAAAATATTTCGTTATGTTAGTAATACCACCTGCAAGTTTTCCTCCAATAACAGGAAATAAAAATAAGCTAACTATTAAAAGCAAAACAGTACTCGCTTCTGAGCTTCTGGGGACATTTCCTTTTTGTCTTTCTTTCCCGCGACGCATCCCGGTCGCCGGCAGTGTCCTATCTTCGTCCATAATTTGTTTCCTTCATTCCCGTCCTGACGGGATAATTGTTTGTCCAATATTTAACTCCGGACTCTTTATTAATCGTTATGCTTTTCATATTTTAAGGTCTGAATAGATTATATATGGTTGGTTCTAATTTATTAATCATCTTTATAACGGTTACGGCTATGTAAGGTAGAGATGCTGCCATAAGCCATAACCCGACGCCAATGGTAAGTGGAATTGAAGCCATAAGAACGTCAAATTCAGGAATAGCACGGGAAATAAGACCAAGGGCAATAGAGATTAATAACAAAACACCAATAATCGGTGCCCCTATTTCAAAACCTACTCTAAAAATGCTGCTTCCCGTCGCAACAAATTGTTCCATAAAAGAATTGCTTAACGAAAAAGTCCCGAGAGGTAGCAATTTGAAAGTTTGCCTTACCGCGTTTAAAACGATAAGATGCCCGTTTACACAAATAAAAATCATAATGGCAAATAAATAATTAAATTGAGCAATAACAGGTATCTCTATCCCAAAAGTAGGATCAACCATTTCGGCTAACCACATTCCCATCTGGAAACCCATAATGGAACCTGCTAATTGCACGCCCATAAAAATGAAAAGTACTACCGAACCAATAGCTACGCCTATTAATATTTCTCTTGAGATAATAAGAATTAATGTAATAATAGAATCAGGATTCGGCACTTCTATATTGAGAACCGGCGTAAGTAAAAAAGCAATTGATAGGGCAAGCGCTATTTTTGCAGTGGCAGGAAAACCCCTATCGCCAAGAATAGGAGAAGTAATAATAACTCCAAGAGTCCTGAAAAATATAAAAATGCCTTTCATAAGAGTTAGCTCTAGTATCATAGTTATTTAACTAGATGTTCCATCTGGGCAAACATTCTTGCTGTAAATTCTACCATCTTTGTTAGCATCCACGGTAAAGTAAAATACATTACGGCGCCCACTGCCAGAATCTTAGGTACAAAAGATAATGTCATTTCTTTTATTGCAGTAACAGCCTGAAAAATAGATATAAGAACGCCTATTACCAATCCTGCAAGCAACATTGGTAAAGATAAAACAAGCGTTGTTATTAAAGTATCCTTAAAAATAGAAATTGCCATTCCTTGATCCATAGTTATCTAAAACTCGTAATTAAAGATTTTACGATTAAATCCCAACCGTTAACAAGAATGAATAATAATAATTTTAAAGGTGCTGAAATCATCATAGGCGGAACCATAAACATCCCCATAGATAATAATATTGATGCTAAAACTAAATCTATGATTAAAAAAGGTAAGTATATTAAAAATCCCATTTCAAATGAAATTCTTAATTCGGAAGTAATAAAAGCCGGCATAATTGTAGTAAATGGAATTTCGGCTACGGTTGTTGGCTTCTTCCCTTCCGAAAAATGAACGAATAAAGCTAAATCCTCTTCCCTCACCTGCTTTAACATAAAAGTGCGGAGAGGTGCGATACCTTTCTCTATTGCTTCTTTCGAAGAGATGTCTTTGTTAATATAAGGACTAATCGCATCGTTATATATTGTTTCAAAAGTAGGTCTCATTATGTAAAAAGTCATAAATAATGCAAGCGCTATTAATACCTGGTTCGGAGGAACTGAACGAGTCGTTAATGCGTTTCTAAGCATTGAAAAAACAATGATTATGCGAGTGAAAGAAGTGAGTGTTAAAAGTAAAAAAGGAATCAACGGGATAAGCGTTAATGCTATCGCAATTTGTATTGGTGGAGTTAGCGTATCAAAACTAACCGTTTTCGCCGCTAAAAGCGGTTGTGCTATGAACAGTAAAAAAATAAATAAAACAGGTGTTAATATATACGGATAATGAGGATAGGAAAGAATCTTGTTCTGTATTTTTAATAGTAGTTTCTTCATTTTTATCCCAATAACCCGGACCCACGTTTATCCCTTCTGTCTGATGTTGCCTCTTTATCGGTCAACTGCGATGCATTGTTTTTCACATTGGGAGCGGATCTGCCTCTTAAAGTAAATCCCTTTAAGTATTGGGCAAATATACCTTCTTTTGAGCCTTCTTTAAGAGATTTTATTGTAGAGGGCTCTTTTATTTCTGATAATATATTTATATTGTCGCCGCTTACTCCTAATATAAGTATCCGTTCCGGAACCTCAACTACATAAATAGCCTGCTTTGAGTTAAGTGCGGATTTAGCAATTACATTAATAATTTTTTCGCCCCCACTTTTTCCCAATAATCCATTTTTGCTGGAAAATTTACGCAGAAGCCATATAATTACAAACATTATGGCAATTACAACAATAAGACTCCCAATGGCTCTAAAAATCATGCTGGAAAATGAACCTGCTGCATTTGTCGGGACAAGTAAAGTTTTATATACGGGTGCAGCAGAAGAATCGCTTATCATTTGCCTGTCAGTTCCGCCTGAGGCGGACTGGTTTAATAAAAAAAATATTAAGTTATTCATCTTTTTCTCTCACTTCTCGTTTTTATCATGCTTGTTTTCCCAATTGTTGAATTCTTTCTTCCGGGTTTATAAGAGCTGTTATACGAACTCCAAATCTTTCTTCAATAACTATAATTTCACCCCTGGCGAATATTCTGTTGTTAATAAGAATATCTACTGTTCCACCAGCAATACTATCCAGTTCTACAATTGAACCGGGCCCGGTATTCAAAAGTTCCTGTATGGAAAGAGTTGTTTTCCCAAGTCTTACGGAAACTTCCATCGGAACGTCTAAAATGCCCTCAATGTTAGATACTTTGGGGGGCATATTCTCTTCAGGGGTAACTTCTTCAAACTTTGCCTTTTTCGCAGTTACTTTCTTTTCCGGCGATACGGCAAGTTTATCTTCCTGAACATTATCTTCTTTTGGACACATTTTTTTACCTCCTTTTGTATGGACGCGTAATTTTAGATGCCATTCTCATTTTATAAACGCCTGCTTTGGCAAACCACTTCTTTTTATCTTCCACGTAAACAATTATTTCACTGTCTGTATGAAGGTTTAAAGGGATTATATCACCTGCTTTCAATTCTAATAAATCAGAAACAAAAATGCCTGAACGTCCAAGCTCAGCATAAACATTTACTCTTGCATGCATTAATATCTGCTTGATTTTTTCCTGGAGCTCAGCATTGGCTGTTTTTCTCGTTACACGCTCGTGAGTTATAACCTCGGCAGCAAGAGCCCTTGCGATTTCCGAAGAATAAGCAATTCGTAGAGACATAGGAATATCGTCAATTGTTAAGGTAAAAGAAATACTGAGAATTGGAACTACAGATTCCGGTGGAGCTATAGTTAATGGATTGGTTTGCTGGGATACTATTTTTGAAGATACTGCAACATATTTTCCCCATGCTTTTTCAAGTTCACCAAGTAATGCTCTGGCAATTTTAGGCATAGCTGCACGTTCAATTATGGTGATGTCAGGTGGATTTTTATTGATTCTGCCGGTTCCTCCAAATTCCATATCTACAAGCGAGTGTACAAACGAAGGCGAAATATCCATATACACATCGCCAACCGCAGGGTCAAGTTTGAACATAATGATATAAGTGGGATTGGATGCCGAAGAAATGAATTCACCAAGAGTGCTGATTTCCGGCTCAGAAGTTATCATATTGATGAAGTTTCCCGTTCTCGTGGCAACCGATTGTTCAAAAAGAAAGTCGAAATATTCATTAATTTCTTTAAATATCGGGAAATGTTCCCTTGTAATTCCTACATATCTCTTGATGTCGTATTCTTCTATCTTTTTTTCTTTAGAAGGAGTATCTTCATTACTTTTAGGAACGGTTTTTAACAAAGTGGAAATTTCTTCCTGAGACAATATTCTTTCTTCCATTTTTTACGTGCCTGCCTTCTTTACTCTTCCTCTTCCATTTTTATTTTTATTCTTTTTTCTCTTTCTTCCGGAGGCAAAAATGCTATTAATTGGTCTTCTATTACAAGTGTCGGTTCTCCGGACTGTATTGATAGAATTCCTTCTATTATAAGCCTCTTCTCTAATGTCTCCTCTTGCGTTAATCCATCTAATTTACCTGCTATGGGGAGAAAAATTAAATTCGAAAGTATTACTCCGTAAAAAGTCGACACAAATGCTACTGCTATGCTTGAAACAATTGCAGATGGCTCGTTTACGACTCGTCCAATTTGAACCAGCCCGATTAACGTTCCAAGTAACCCAAAAGCCGGCGCAAATTTCCCCCCGGCTTTAAATATTCCTATCCCTTTGCTATGTCTTAACTCTAAATTCTCTACTTCTGTTTCTAATAGTTTCTGAGTCCTGTCAAGCGGGCTGCCGTCAACTACACACCTGAGGGCAACCCTTAAAAATTTATCTTCAACTTTTTTTAAATCTTCTTCAAGTGCAATAAACCCGTCTCTACGAGCTTTTTTACTCATCTCTAATAAAAGATTAATTGTTTTTACGGGTGCAATAGGTTTATGTATAAAAGCTTTTGCAGTAACTTTGAGTATCCTGATAACATCCGTAAATTGGTAATTAATAAGCACGGCTGCAAGTGTACCGCCTCCGGTAATCATTATTGCAGGAATATCAATAAAAATTTTGGCCGATCCTCCCTGCAATATAGCAGTGAATAATAGGTAAAACCCTATCGCTACGCCTGCAATCGTTGTTATATCCATATTCTTATCCGCTTCAGACGGACTTAACTCTTATCCGCCTGAAGCGGAATAATTAACTCTCTACCTTAACTTACTGCTCTCTACTTATTCCTATATTCGTTTTAATGCCGCTAATTCTGCCAGCATTTGGTCTCCCAATGCTATGGTTTTTGAATTTGCTTGGAATCCCCTCTGTGCGATAATCATTTCTATAAATTCATTTGCCATGTCTACATTGGATTGCTCAAGATATCCTGCGGATATGCTTGTATCAGGTAAAGTTGTTCCTGCTTTTCCAAGAACTGCTGTCCCTGAGTTTACATCCTCCTGCCATAACGAATTACCCGCTTTCTTTAATCCGGCAGGATTAGTGAATGTTGCAAGCGATACCTCAGCTAATGTTCTCGTTATACCATTTGTGAAACTACCTGTAATTTCTCCGTTACCATTTACTGCTATGGTTGACAATCTTCCCATTGCATAACCGTTCTGGTGAGACATAATTGTTGTAGTTGCCCCTGATAACTGAGTTATCCCGTCGAATGCATTTATTGTACCTGCATTAAAATCAATATTTACCGGATTTGTAGCACCATCTTCAGGATCGAACGAAAACGCACTTACGCCTCCTGTATATCCAAAAGATGCTAAACTGCCATCGCTATTGAAACTTACATCCCCGCTTCCTCCGTTTAATATTGTTCCTCTATCAAGAGTTGTAGTCCAATGCCATAAATTTGATGTTATTTCATCTTTCTGGAACTTTACTGTTACCGTGTGAGTTACGCCAAGTGAATCATAAACCGAGAATGATGTTGAATGTGTTATGTCTGTCGCTGCTTGCGATTCCGCGAGTCCCATTGAACCGTTAAATATCGTATTACCTGCTTCTGTGATGGATGCTGTTAATGCATTGGCTGTCCCTTTATCTCCTTCAATTACAAGTTTGCCGTCAGAATCCATTTTTGCTTCCCCGGTTGCTATTGAAAAATCTGTCTCTAACCAACCGCATAAAGTATCTAAGGTATCTGCTGCAATCATCGCATGTGTCGTATTTACTGCGCTAGTTCCATTTGTTCCTGAAAATATCAAAGTGTCACCGGCTGTTAACCCTAAATTTGTCCCTGATGACGAATATAAGTCCTCAAGTCTGTCCGCACCGGTTGCGTTATGTAAGAAATTATCCGAATCTATATTCCCGGCTAATACTGTTCCGCTATATGAAGAAAACATATCCTTTAATACTGCATTATTAGAATCAAACGTAGCTGTTGCTCCGGCGCTATTGGCCCATCTTATCTGGGTTTGTGCCCCGGCTCCTGTCCCAGCAACCACTGTTACGGTATCTGCAGCGTGTCCCGCTAACCCTGTCACAAAGCTTTGTAGTTCTGCCGCAAGCCCGGCTAATGTATGAAACTTGTTGTCTGAAGCTGCTCCGTCACTGCTTATGTCATAAGATAAAATGGTCGATGATGCCCCGACTGTGAATGTTACGTTATCATTGGCGTCTAAAGTCATTCTTGAACCTGAACCGTCAGTGAGTCCACTTAATGCGTCTGTGGATATAGCATCTCCCAACATTCTTTGTGAATTTAGAATTGTCTCTAATGGATTCTCTGCCATATTAAGGTTGCAAGTAAATTTCGCTTCTGTCGTTGCTTTTGCAGGAACTTTTACACCGAGTGGAAGTATCAGGTCTTCTATGCTTGTTCCGGATGCGATAGTCCCTTCGCTGTCTGCCATTTTACCCTGAAGTCTGAGACCATCCGGGGTTACTAAATGTCCTAAAGAATCAAGTCTGAACATACCGGCTCTTGTATAATAATTTGCGCCGGAATTATCCTTTACCGTAAAAAATCCATTTCCCTGTATAGCAAGGTCAGTAGTTACACCCGTAGAGGATAATCCCCCCTGTGTAAAGATATTATCAATAGAAGAAACATTAACACCTGTCCCGATTTGAGCCGGGTTTATACCTCCCATATCGTCATCAGCCCTGCGAGCGGAAGATATGAAACGTGATAAAGCTTCTTCAAAAGTCGTTCTGCCTGCCTTAAAACCAATTGTGTTAACATTTGCAAGATTGTTACTAACTACGTCAAGTCTCAGGAGATGAGCTCTAAGCCCACTCGCTCCTGTATATAATGATCCTATCATTTTCCCCCTCCTCCTTGTCCCGCCTTGGCGAGACTTTCCGCCTTTCGGGCGGAAAGTATGCCGCATCAGTCATTCAGCGACATAAAGAGGCTTCCTTGCCACTATGGCAAGGTCCGGCCTCAAGCAATTACAACCGAATCTATAGAAGTAAAAATGCGCTGTTGAAGCTCATCTTTACTTATAACAGTAACTACTGTCTGACTTGCTTTCCCGTCAGGCAAATGTTTTAGAGCGACCAAATATGCAGTGTTGTCCATAAGAACAAGGCATTCTTTTGCACCCTTGGCACTGGCTTTGTCTATTGCAGACTGCAGTCTCGAAACATTCTCTGTGCTGGTTGGAATATTTCTGGACTGTATTCTCGTGTTGGCATGATTTGAAAGTTGAATCCCTTTTTCTCTTAACAGTTCGGCAAAACTGGTTGAACCTGCCCCTTGTATCTGCCCTGATTTACTATCAGATATTCCACCTGATACGGGTGTGATTGGTCTCTTTGTATTAACAGAATTAGTTACCGTTAATTTATCTACCATTTCATCACCTCCTTATTAACCATTTATCTCGTAAATATCACTAAAAGATATTTCTGTGTCACCCATCATAAGTACAGGATTACCGTTGACGAACTTTACTCCCGTTATTTTACCGCTGAGGTATCCTGTAGCTGTTACGGAATTATCATCAGTATCCTTTGCTGAAACCGAAAAAGTATATTTCCCCGGCGCCAAAGCATTGCCCGAAGAATCTTTTCCATCCCATAACATTTGATTGTCACCCGAACTTTGCCATTCAGAATCTAAAGTGCGGACTAAATTTCCGTTGGAATCGTAAATACTTACTGTTGCTTCAGCAGCCCCGGCAAGAGAATAACTAATAGGAACCGATGCGTTTTCAACAAGAGAAACAGAATTACCTGTGGCCTTAACGGTTTTTCCGATAAAATCAGTCGCGGAAGAATTGTTTAGAGATTGGAGAGCAAGAAAATTTGCCTGAAGATTTCCGTTGACGTTAAGAAGTTGCTCTAAACTCGAAAACTGTGCAAGCTGTGCAAGAAAATCTTTGTTATCCATAGGAGCAGTAGGATCCTGGTATTTGAGTTGAGTTGTAAGAAGTTTTAAAAATTCATCTTTACCTGTAATGTCAGTAGAAGCAGTAGATGCTGTAGCGCTAGTAGTTGTGTAATTAAGGCTCTGTATATTCGTTATCATTTAATCACCTCCTTCATTTCCCCGAAAATGTTCGGGAGCCCGGAACCCGGACTTAAATAAATAAATCAATTTTTCCTTTTTCATAAGCTAAGTTAATACCCGATGGAATTACATTCCTATCAAAATTAGACTCGTCTTTGATGGAAGATAGTGTAGATAATTTTGAATGATTGTACCCTGGCAAAGATTGATGTGCATTATCAGACGCATCTTGATTAAGAGAAATATTAAATTCTTGAATCATAACCCCTTCTGAAAGAAGAGCAGATTTAAGTTGTGAAATATTAGATTCTAATAATTGTTTGGTCGCAATGTTATCAACGACAAGTTTGAGCTCTGATATAGAAGTTTTGTCTTGAGTAAAATTATTATGCGAAATTAAACTTATTTTTAATTTGCCTAAATGCTCCGGTTTGAGATTGAAAGTAGTTGTTATCAAATCTCCTGTTTTAGTTGTCGTTAAAGAGGTTTTAATATGATTTGAAATGAAGGGAAAACTAGATTGAAAGATTGTTTGAGTGGTAGAAGACCCTGTAAAAGAAGTGTTTTTAGGCGTAATGTCAGTCTTAGATGCGTTTTCCTTTGACTGGAGAATATTAATTACGTCGTTGTTAGGTGATAATGGTTCTGACCCGGCAGTATTAAAAGATACATTGGAAACGGTTTTCTGTGATTGCTTTTGAACGCTAAGGTTATCCGTATTCCTGTCATTCGTATTGAACATATTTGAATAGGTTTTTGAATATGAAACATCTTGTCTTGGCGTAGATAATGGAATAACCTGCTCTTTAATAAATATATTTTTAGATAAGTTATTGTCAGTATTAATTTTTTTATCCGTTCCGGTATCAGTTCTCTCTATCGGAGCAGAGTGTCTTATATTGAGCCTCCCTTGAGCTACTTGTTCGACTTTTGTTTGGAGTATTGTTGGAAGAATGGACTCATCCGCCTTTGGTGGAAAAATGGACGAAGAAGATACCGTACTGTTGGTTTGCTTGAGGCGAATGACAGGTATTTCCTCTGAACGCGGTTGAACGGAAAGTTCGCTTGTAACAGAACCCGAAATTGCTTTACTGTTTATTGGTTTTGTTTTCTCTTTTGGTTTGTCAGATACCTTATTTGCTAAGTCAGAACGAGATTCTGGCTGAATTTGACTTGCAGTATTTTTATTGGAAAATACTGTAGATATTTGCTTGTTTAAGTCGGAAATATTAATAGGCGTGGAACTTGATAAATTATCAAACTTAACGCGGGAAGAATTTATCGTAGATGATAAATTCCTTATCCTGTCTTGGCGGGTATTGATAGCATCAGATTTATTTGTCTTCAGGACTTCCGAAATGGATATGCTCGGCGATTTATCAATTCCTAATGTCGTAGCCCCTACCTTTGTAGTGGGCGTAGTCCCTGTTTCTTTGTCATTTAAGGATAAAAGTTTAGTTGTTATGTTTTTGTCTGTTTTCTGATGTACTGTCGTAGATTCCTTAAGAAAAAGTGTTTTAGAAGTAACCGGTGCTTTTGCGGTAGAGGCGTCATTTAAATATGAAGATGGGGAAGAATTTGAACCTGCTTTTAATCCGGTAGGTATAGAAGTACTTGTTGTAATTATTTTTGAAGCGGAAATTTGATGCCCCGGGATTGTGTTATTACTTGTTGGTTCAGTTTGTTTGTTTGTCTTATCAGATACTTTGCTTGCTAAGTCAGAATTAGACTGTGACTGAATTTGATTCGCGGTGTTTTTATCATATGATATAGGATGTTCAGCTGTGACAGTCAATTTTATATTTTTATTAAAAAATACTGAAGTTGTTTGTTTGTTTGTTTCGGAAAGATTAATAGGTGTAGCGATAGGGTTATTATTCCCTGCCTGCCTGACGTAGGTAGGGAGAGAACTGGAATCCGGTTTATTTGTCTTCAAGGCTTCCGGAATAGATATGCTTGGCGATTTATCAATCCCCAATGTCGTAGTCTCTTTCTTGGCGGTGCTCGTAGTTCCTGTCTCCTTGACAGTTGAGGACGTAAGACGGGTTGCTGTATTGTTTAATGAGGTGGAAAAAGAATTTGAATTTGTATTTAACTTGGTAGAAATATTCTTGGCGGTGCTCGTAGTTCCTGTCTCCTTGGCAGTTGAGGATGTAAGACGGGTTGTTGTATTGTTTAATGAGGTGGAAGAAGAATTTGAATTTGTATTTAACTTGGTAGAAATATTCTTGGCGGTGCTCGTAGTTTCTGTCTCCTTGGCAGTTGAGGATGTAAGACGGGTTGCCGTATTGTTTAATGAGGTGGAAGAAGAATTTGAATTCAACCGGTTAGAAGTAGTATTGTTGGGTGTAGATATTTTCATCGAAGATTCTTTAAGGGAAGACATACCCGGAACAGTTAAGACCTTAAATAGTTCATCATTAAAACTTGCTCTATTGTCCTGATATTTTTCCCCTTTTAGATTATTAAGAGAGTTAAATTGGGTATTTTTAAGTAAAGCAGTTTTTGTCTTCCCTTTTGAAACAGGTAGACAGTTTTTAGAAATTATATTAGTATTATTATTCATTTGTTTCTAGAGTTAATGTCTCTTATAAGTTTAGCCGCCCTGCCCGGATTCATAACGCTTAATATCTCGGAAACATTCTTAGGTTTCATTTTTGATAATAAATCAATAACGGTATTATCATCAAGACTATCCATAATGGCGCTCATGCCCTCAGGTTCCATAGATTCCAGAGTCTTGGTAAGTTTACGTTCGGATTCTTTGACGATGCTGTCATTTACACGTTTTGTTTCTAATAATTGTTTTTCGAGTATTGTCTTGTCTTCCGCTTGTTTTATAGCGACATCAAGTTGTGAAGAATTAGAATTTTGAGTTGTTTCATCTTGAGCAAGAATAGAGTCGGCATTTAATTTGTTGGTGTCGGCATTAGAAAGACTGTAAGAAGATGTATCTGTAAGTAAAGAATCGGTTTTGAATGTATCTGCCAAAGCAACTTTTGAAGAATCTGCTTGTTCTGCTATGTTTTTTTTTGATGCGAGCTTCGGTTTTAAGACAAAAAATCCTGCTGCTGCAATAATAATAACAGCGGCACCTATAATTATTAATAATAACATTTTTTTGGGGGGCTTTTTCCCGGTCCCTTCTTTTGGAGCATCTTTCCCATCTGTTTTCTTTTCCTTGTCTCTATCATCTCTTTCGTCTCTGGATTTATTTTTTTTACCGCCCGAAGCTTTTTTAGGGAATTTAATCGAAAACCCACCTTTTTTAGGCTTTGTTTTTTTCCCTGCCTTGTTATCCGGAGCAGTGGATTCAGAGTTAGTTAACTCTTGTTTTTGTTCTTCGTCAGCCATAATTATATTTTTTTTAGTCCCGCCTTGGCGGATTATCTTATCGTACTCTGATTATTATGAACGTATTTAGCACATTCATCTTCAACGCCTTGTTCCCATTTATTTCGCTCGTAATTAAATTCTTCTATTTTTTTCTCCTTTAATTTTTCAAAGATACGTCGGGCTTTAGATGCCTCAACAACTTCAAGTCTTTTTTGTTCGCTTAAAAGGATTCTTTCTGCTATTAATTTTTCAGCCATTTTTATGTGAAAATTTAAAGCTAATATATACTTATCATACAATAATCTTGTATATATATCATCTTCCTGGATCTCAGTCATCTCTTTAAGCTGGCAGGATTTATATTTTTTCAACTGGGAAGCTTTTATTTGAGCTTCAAGAAGCAATCTCATAGCTTGTGCAAGTTCTTGTTTCTTCATCTCTTCTATATTTTTTTTATAATTCATAACTTTATCAAGCCTAAATTCAAATCTTTTCATTTTTTATCAACTCCGCCTCAGGCGGACTTGCTAAGCTCAATTAATTGTTGAATGGTTTGCTTATACTCTGCTTTTAAATCGATTTCTTGTTCTGCAAAATCGTTAATTTTATCAATCATATCTATTGCGTGGTCTATTTTGGGGTTGGAATGTCTGACATATGCCCCAATATTTATAAGGTCTTCTGTTTCTCTATGTAATGCAAGAATGTCTCTCGTTAACCTTGCTGCATTATTGTGTTCTTTGGGGACAATGTCTATCATTAGTCTTGAAATACTCGAAAGAATGTCTATCGCAGGATAATGATTTGCATGGGCAAGTTTTCTTGAAAGAACGATGTGTCCATCAAGAATTGCTCTTACGGCATCCGATATTGGCTCATCCATATCTCCCTGTTCGACAAGAACGGTGTAAAAACCTGTAATACTACCGGTATCAGACATTCCCGAACGCTCAAGAAGTTTTGGTAAAAGCGCAAAAACCGAAGGAGTAAATCCTTTTGTTGTTGGCGGTTCCCCAATGGATAACCCTACCTCTCTTTGTGCTATTGCTATACGAGTTATGGAATCCAATAATAATAATACGTTATAACCCTTATCTCTGAAATATTCTGCTATCGTAGTAGCCGTAAATGCTCCTTTTAACCTTATAAGAGCAGGTTGTTCGGAAGTGGAAACCACTACGACCGATTTGCTAATACCTTCTTTTAAATCTTTTTCGATGAAGTCTTTAACTTCCCTTCCCCTTTCCCCTGTCAGTCCAATTACGTTTATATCGGCTTTGCAATACCTCGCAATCATACCCATTAATGTACTCTTCCCTATGCCGCTTCCGGAAAATATTCCTATCCTTTGGCCTTTTCCGCAAGTTAAAAAACCATCTATTGCCTTTATCCCGGTAGGTAAAACCTCTTTTACTCTTGAACGTTTTAAAGGATGAGGCGCTACATTATATACACACCTGTTTTCGGAACTTAAAAGAGGTCCCTTGTCGTCTATTGGATTCCCAAGCCCGTCTAATACCCTTCCAAGAAGAGCATTGCTGACAGGTATTTCCAATGGCTTGCCTGTTGTAATAACTTCAGTGTCGGGAGAAATACCATCCATTGAACCAAGTGGCATAAGAAGTGTATTGTCGCCCTTGAAACCAACTACTTCAGTTTTTATGCTTTCGTGGGGATTGTTATTATTTATTAGATTGCAAACTTCCCCAATTGCTGCATGAAGTCCACGTGCTTCAATTATAAGTCCTGTTACACCCGTAACTTTACCGCTATGAGATATAAAGTCCGTATTCTCTATTTTTGTTAAATATTTATCCAATATAAGTTCTGTCATAGTTTGTTTATTAGAGCTCTTCTAATTTCTTAAACTTGGACTCAATAGTGGCATCTATTTTCCCAACACTGGTTTCTATTAAACAACCTCCCCGGGATATATTTTCGTCGGCTGTTATTTGAAACTTTGAAACATAAGGAAGAGAAGCTACCCATTCGCTTTCTTTTGATTTTATAATGTCAAAATCTACGGGATTAACTTTAATTATAACCCTTTCTTCTTCTCTTATCCGCTTTATTGCTTCGCCTACAGTATCAACAATTACTTTAGGGTTTTCGTTTATCTCAATCTCTATAACTTTTTTGGCTATCTCTTTTACTAATTGAAATATGGTTGTTTCCGATGATTTTAAAAGTTTCTCTTTTTCCTCTAAAAAAGAATGAACTAAAAATTCTAACTTCTCTTTAGTATTTTGCAACTCGTTCTTTGCCATTGTTAGCCCTTTTTCTGTGCCTTTTAGGCTACCATCTTTAAACCCTTCCCCGTAAACTTTATTCCAGAAATCTAGATGTTCGCATGTATTTTGCGTAGCCTGCCGAAAAGATATATCTTTTAATGGCATGCTCGTCTTTATTGTATATTCCATAAATTATTATTGTTTCTTTTGTAACGTAACCTTGCCTTCTTCATCAAGCCTTCGTATTATTTCTACAACTTTTCTTTGAGATTCTTCTATTTCCGCTAATCTCAAAGCACCAAGCGTTTCAAATTCTTCCATCAACTCTTCTTTTGCCCTTTCTGATACGTTGGATAAAATCTTATTTTTTATCTTCTCATTGGCACCTTTTAATGCTACAACAAGAGTATGCCTGTCTATCTCACGAATAATCTGCTGGAGCGCTTTGTCTTCCATATCTGCTATATCATCAAATGTGAATATTAAATCTTTCATCCTGTTTGCCGTATCCGAATCTTTTTCCCCTATAGACTTTAATATATTTTGAGCATCTGCTCCACCAATATAAGATACAATTGTAGATGCAATACCAATTCCGCTTGAACGACGAATCTCTTCTTTGGATGTCGCTAATCGTAGTTTCATCCTTAAACTTTGTGCTATTATATTAACTGTTTCCGAAGAAACGTTATCAAGTTTGGTCATTTTTTTTATGACTTCCTCCATTGTTTCGGGAGGCAAGTCTCTTAAAATCATTGATGCTTTTGCCGGGGGAATGGTCCTTAACGTTATTGCTATAGTTTGTGGCTGGTCATTTTTTATTGCATCAAGAAGAGCAAAAGGATCTGCATTCTGGAGAATTTCCAATGCCTTTTTGTCGCTTTCTCCGCCATAATCCCCTACTATTTCTGAATATTCCAAATTTCCCATTACCTGATTTAGAAGTGCAGTTGCCCTTGTCTGGTTGCCTACAATAGGTTGTTCTGTCATTAATTCATTAAATTCAGATAATACATTTTTTACTGCCCTTGGTGGAATATTTCCAAGTTGGGCTATTTCTTTTGCTACTGATTTTATTTCTTCAGGAGATAATTGTTTTAAAACTTCAACTGCAAGAGTATCATCAAGCCATGCGATAATAACTGCTGCTTTTTGTGGTCCTGATAGTTCTTCTGCCATGTATTATTTATTACAAGTTCTTTGGCGATAGCCATTAGAACTCGTTATCTTGTTTTTATTTCAGTAATCTTTTTATTACTCCCGCAAGCATATTTGGGTTCTCAGCTACGGTCTTTGAAAAGTCTTCTTTTAGTTTATTGAAATCTGTTTTTTCTTCTCCCTTTGTACTTTCTGTTGCTCTATCTGGAGATGTCTGAGCGTTTGCAGCAGTTTGTCCGGGAGCGGCAGAACGATTGACAGGGCGACCGGCAGCGGAAGGCATAGAACCTAATAACCGTATTAAAAACATAAGAACTATAATAATTACTATTCCGGTCACTATAGGTGTTATAAGTGGTTGTATTATAACTAAAATAGGTATCCCTTCTTTTTCCGGTTTCTGTGTGTCAATAACAGGCGCTCCGAAAGGAACGGAAGTGACTTCTATAGAATCTCCCCTTGTTAATGTATATCCTACTGCATTTTTTACAAGCGATTGAAACTTCATTAAATCGGTTTCACTACGAGGAGTATATTTATAAGATTTCTTCCCGTTTTCTTCTATAAGATCGTATGTCCCATTTATTAAAGCCGAAACAGAAAGCCTGTTTATGGTGCCGGCACGATTGATTACCTGCTGAACACTTTTTGTTATCTCATAATTAGTTACAGAACTTTTTTCACCACTTTGTCCGCCGGAACGTTTTTCCTCACTTCTTACTACCTGTCCTTCCGGGTCATATTTTTCGTTAGTCTCGACTATATTGGTAAAATTAATGTCTGCATTTACTTTTACGATTACATTGCTATAACCTACTGCTTTTTCAAGTAAGGCTTGAGCTTTTTGCGCAAGATAACGCTCTACATCGCGTTTTGTTTCTAATTGATTGCCTGATAAAATGGCAATGTTGTCCGCTTCCCCGCCAACCCCACCGTGTAAAAGTTCTCCGGAATAATCAAGTATAGTTACATTTTGTGCCTCTAAACCTTCTACGGATGAGGCAATAAGATGAGCAATGCCCTTTATTTGTGACTCGGCAAGAGGACTTTTTAATCTTAATACTACTGATGCACTCGGTGATTTTTGGTCTTCTTTAAATAATCGTTCCTTTGGTGTAACAAGGTGAACCCTTACACTGCTGACTTCTTCTATGCTCTGAATAGTTCGCACAAGTTCTCCCTCAAGTGCACGTTTATAATTTATTTCTTCTACAAATGCCGTTGTCCCAAGATTGTTTTTGTCAAATATTTCATAGCCGACCGTTCCACCCTTGGGAATTCCTTTAGATGCTAAATTTAGTCTGGACTCATAAACTTGAAGTTCAGGAACAAGAATTTTTGTGCCACCATCCGTTATTTTGTAAGGAATGCTAAGCTCTTTAAGGTTTTTTGTTATCTCGCCTGCTTCTTTTAAACTGAGTTCAGAATAAAGAGTGACAAATTTTTCATTTTTGCTCTTCATAGTTGGAACAATCATAAAAGACGCTATCGCTGTTATGATTATCCCAATAAAAAGAATTTTCTGTAATATTCCAAGCTTGCTCCAGAATTTCATAGGATTATTTTAAATAAAATATCTCCCTCATTATATTATATTGTTCATATTAGTATACTTTAAATATTATATCTGCGTGCGCATTACTTCTTCGTAAGCCGTCTGCAATCTATTACGAAGTTCAAGCATAAGTTGGAAGCTTATTTGTGCCTCTTGAGTCGCTATCATTACCTTATGAATGTCTACCTCTTTTCCTGAAGTAAATTTCTCTATGGAATTGTCTGCTTCCTTTTGTAAGTCATTAACCTCTTTAACAAAATTCTCTAAAACGGATTTAAAATCAACGGATTTGTCTGATTTTGCCGCTTCTAATTTTGCAAGAGCTTCGAATTGAATTCTACTAATTTTATCCATTAACCCTCCTATCTCCACCTAAGGTGGATGCCGAGATCGTACTTATCCCAAATCCCTGCCTACCGGCAGGCAGGCAAAGTCTAGAATCTAAAATTTGCATTTCTTTTTATCTCCCTATGTCAAGTGCTGTTCTTGCCATTGATTTACTCGCATTAATTGATGCAACATTTGCTTCGTAAGCCCTTTTGGCTATTACCATATCCGTAAGTTCTTTAGTAATGTCTACATTCGGTAATTTTACGTAACCATCCTTATCTGCATCCGGATGAGAAGGATTATATACCGTCTTAAAGGGAGTTACGGTATCTTCAGTTACTTCATCTACTGCTACGCCTTGTCTTTGCCGTGTGGATTCTGATCCCATAGCGTCAAGCGATGGCATATGACGAGGATGTGTCAAAGAAAGAGGCGTTTGTGTAGCTTCCAGTCCACTAAGATGCTGCGAAAAATTATCTTCCGATTTCAATAAAACCTCGTGTCTGCGATAAGGTCCACCCGAAAAACTACGGGTCGTATTTATATTTGCAATATTGTTTGCTACTTGATTTAGTTTGACACGCTGCGCATAAAGCCCGGACGCGCTTATGTCAATTCCCGGAAACCATCCCATATAATAACCTCCGTTTTATTTTTGTTATTGTCTTCTTATACTTAGCGTTAAAAGCCTATATTTGAAAGAAATCAAATTAACATACGTATCCCAATCTAAAGAATTTTTTGCAAGCGAAACTATTTCTTTGTCTATCTCTATGTTGTTGACTTTCCCAGCCGGAATCGGATCAGTTGATGTTTCAACTAAGGGATTTACGTTGTTAATTTCGTTATTTGCCCTGCCAACGGGTAGATGACTTTGATTTGTGCGTGTCCCGGATAATTTGAACCCGAGTTTTTCGTCAAGAAGCTCTTCAAACTTTACTTTTGACGAAGAATATCCCGGCGTTGAGACATTTGAAATATTCTGGGCAATTACCTTGTTTCTCAAAGCGCTAACATCCAACCCTTTTTTTGTAGCGCCAAAACCCATATCGTTAAAAATACTATTCATTGTAATATATTTATAATAGCAAATTTCGTGCCAAAATTAACACTACCTATAATAGGTATATAAAATAATAAATTCATAAAACTACTTTTTTTTACAATAGGCAAAAAACTCCACCTATTAGTCAATTATTTCCCCATCTTTTTTATATTGCCTGATTTTTTCTCTTATTGTCCGGATACTTACTTTTAACATTTTAGCAGTATTTGTCCGGTTCCCATTATTCTTTTTTAATGTTTCAATAATAACTTTCTTTTCTATTTCATCTAAAGATAATCCAATAAGTCCGTTTAATTGCACATCATTTGAGTTATTGGAAAGATTGAGATGTGAAGTGAGAACCGAGGGAGAAGAATTAAGAATCACTGCCCTCTCTATTACATTTTCAAGTTCTCTTACATTTCCAGGCCAGTTATAATTTAAAAGAATTTTTAATGCATCTGTTGAGATGGAATTTACCTGTTTATTGTAAAAAGTGGAATATTTCCTTAAAAAATAAGCCGCAAGAACAGGAATATCCTCTTTTCTTTCTCTCAATGGTGGAATATTAACGCTCACTACGTTTAACCTGTAAAAAAGGTCTTCTCTGAGTTTTTGTTTTTCAATAGCTTCTTTTGGATTAAGGTTTGTTGTGGCAATTATCCTCACATCTACTTTTATTTCTTCGGAACCGCCTACTCTAAAAAACCTAAATTCCTGTAATACACGAAGTAATTTCGCCTGGAGCATAAGTCCCATCTCTGAAATTTCATCAAGAAGTAATGTCCCTCCATTGGCAAGTTCAAATTTCCCTTTTCTTTTTTCTAATGCTCCGGTAAAAGCTCCTTTCTCATGACCAAAAAGCTCGCTTTCTAACAACCCCTCGGAAATAGCCGCACAATTTATGGAAATAAAAGGTTTATCTTTGCAATTACTCTCGTAGTGTATTGCTCTTGATACAAGTTCTTTTCCGGTCCCGGACTCCCCATATACCAAAACCGAAGCTCTACTCTTTGCAACTGCACGAATTATCTCGTATATTTCCTTCATCCCTTCAGTTCTTCCAACAAGAGGTCCAAAACCGTAGGATAGGTTTGCACGCTCAACCTTCTCCTGTAAAACCTTGTAAGCCCCTTCTAATCGTTCTGCAGCAACGTTAAATTCAGAAAATAATTCCGTTAATTTTGCCATAGTAGATATTATAATAGCAACAAATGTGCCAATATACAAAATTATTCACACTAATACCCTAAAACCCACACCCAACAAATAGTTACATCATCATACAAATCAGTATGTCCTAAATAACCACAGGGGCAAATTGACACAACTATATGTGGCGATTTACCCCTAAGTTGTATTAATAGGATAATAAACAGTCTCGAGGTGTGGCTTTTTGCCTTACTTTGCGGTGTGGCTTTTGTTCTCATATGTCAATTTGCCCCAATGTTCTATTTAGCCACAGTCTAGTGTAGCAATATACCCCTGAGTTATTTTACTGTGATGATAAATAATCCCGAGGTGTGGCTTTTTGCCTTATGTTACAATGTGGCATTTTGTTCCTATATGTCAATTTGCCACACTGAGGCATTGAGCGACAGTGTGGTGTAGCGAATTGACGCTGTGTTGTTTTGTGTTGTTGGTTAGGGGTTTTGGGGTGTAGTTTTATGCTACACTATTGTGGTTGATTTTGTTTGTGTTGGGGTATTTTGAGTGTGTTTAATGTGTAGTTTATTTTGATTGGGTTGTTTTGTTTTTGTGCTGGTTTATTGTGTTGTGTCTTGTGTCTGGGGTGATGGAGATACTATTTTATATCTTTTGAGTTTTCTGTATAATGTTTTGCGATCTATGCCTAGTAGTTTTGCAGTTTTGAGTTTGTTGTGCCTGTTTGGGCAAGTGTCCTTTGAATGAGGCTTTTTTGTGTGTCATCCCATAAAACAGATTTTCGATTTGGCATGAATCCTTTGCTTCCTCTTATTTTTAAGGGAATATCGGTTAGTTTGATTAAACTATTACTGCTGCTTGTAACGCAAGCGCTTTCTATCACGTTTTCTAATTCTCTGACGTTTCCGGGCCAATCATAAGAGCATAAAGCTTCAAGAACTTCGTCCGAAATCTGTTTTTTATTTTGTCCCTTGGTTAAAATTAAGAAGTGTTCAATTAGAAGGGGAATGTCTTCTCTTCTTTCTCTAAGCGGAGGGACTATTATAGAAACGACAAACAGTCTATGGAAAAAATCTTCTCTTATTTTTCCTTGTAAAACGGCTCTTTCAAGATCTTTGTTTGTAGCTGTAATAATGCGACAATCAATTTTATAATTCTGGGCGCTTCCAATAGATCTGACTTCTTTTTCTTCAAGAACCCTTAGGAGTTTTATCTGAATGCTGTGTGGTATTTCTGCTATTTCATCAAGAAATATGGTTCCTTTTTCGGCTGCCCTGAAAATGCCAGGATTATCGCGAGATGCTCCGGAATATGCGCCTTTTACGTGACCAAATAATTCTGTCTCGAGCAGGCTTTCAGGAATGGCACTGCAATTTACAGGTATAAAGTTCGCGTCTTTACGAAGGGAAAGATTATGAATGGTTTGGGCTATCAATTCTTTGCCGGTCCCGTTTTCTCCTTGAATGCATACTGTGGAGTTTGTTGGAGCGACATTTAAGATTTCAGAATAAAGTTGTTGCATTTTTGGAGAAACTCCTATTAATAAACCCAACCCGGTTCTCTCAAAAGGCTGTTCTTTGTTCACTACTTTATTTACGCTTTCCAACACTTCTTTCTTATTAAGAGGTTTTGTTAAATAATCTAAAATTCCGAACTTAATGCCGCGAATTGCAATTTCAACTTTGGGAACTGTAGATGTTAAAATAATATTTATATCAGGATTCATAGCCATCTTAAATTTCTGAAAAATATCTATCTCGATTTTATCTTTGTTTTCTGTGTCAAAAAAGGCGATATTAAAAAATATACTTTCAAGAAACTTAAAAAAATCTTTTACATTTGTACACTCTACTATTTCGAAATTAAAATCTTTTAGAATATTCTTTAGCGTGTTGCATACTTCGTAAGAGGAATCATAAACAAGAACTTTATAATTATTATTCATAAAGGATTTATCAGATACCCGTCAAAGCGGGATGTCCTATTTTTCTATTTTCTAATTATGCTTTTGGTTTTTCCTCGTATTCACAATCTATATGAATCTTACGCCCACAAGTACATAATATGTCTATACTGTTAACTATGCCATTTGCTTTGTTTATACTTATCCCGGGCTCCTTTAACTCTGTATTATTCGGGGTATCTACAGGAATAGACTGTTGAGAAGGAGATAGTCCTATATTTTCTTCACCTTCAATTATAATCTTATCTCTCTTGATAATCGCCATTCTGTTAAAACAATTAATCTTAATATTTAAAAAGTCAAGCATTTTTAATAATCCATTCTTGTGATTAAAAAATAGTTAGTTCTTTGCCTATTAGATAGGAAATATTTTCCACATTGAAAATATTTTTGTATTTTAAATAAAGCTTTAAATGTTTATGATATAAGAGAGTTCAGAATATTTTAATAAATGACACGGAACTTGCTGATTTAAAAAAGGCATTAGGAATAAATGAAAAAAATATTATTCATAGCACACGATTTGTATCCTCCTTTAAGAGGTGCAGAAAAAAGTAGTTTAACATTGCTTGAGCATTTAAGCGAGGAAGGATTTGATACCTATGCTTTTTGTATTGAAAAGAATAGAAGCAGAAAAGTGGAAAAAAATGGTGTAACAGTAAATACTTTTAGCGAATTGCTAAGTCTTACAAAAAGTATAGAAACTTTATTGCCGGATGTCATATTTACGCAGTTTGATCTTGCTCCCTTTGCAGTCAGTATCGCCAAAAGGTTAAACATTCCGGTAGTTCTTTTTGTTCATGGTATGGATTATTTCTGTCATGTGCCCTTATATGCAGAAATATGTGACAGAAATTGTAAAAACTGTAATTATTACAATTTGTATGAAACTACGCTTGTAAGAAATCGTGAGATGCTTCAACAGGCAGATGCTATTATATCAAATTCCGAATATACAAGACAGGTGTTAAAAGAGTTTACAAATATGGATTCGGAAGTGATTTATCCGTTTATCAACTATGATGAAATCATATGCGAGGAGATATTTGTACCTCAGAAGTATATTACTATGTATCAGCCTGAAGTCCGTAAAGGTATTTTAACTTTTTGTGAAATTGCCAGATTAATGCCGGAAGAACAGTTTTTAACTGTAGGACATGGAATAAAACTTAAACTTCCAAATGTAAGATATATGGGATATACTCCTCCGAAATATTTTTATTCTACTACTAAATTATTAGTTGTCCCTTCAGTAATAGGAGAAACTTTTGGTATGATAATTGTAGAAGCTTTGCTTAATGGAATACCTGTAGTTGCAGGAAGAATAGGTGGAATCCCTGAAGCTGCTGGACCGGGCGCCATATTAATAGATGATTTCTTAAATCCGGATAAATGGGTAAAAGAGATAAAAAGAGTTTTGAATGATGAGAACCTAAGGAGAGAATTAGTAGAAGATGGTAAGATTTATATAAAAACACATTTCAATCCTAAAAAGGAATTTCAAAAACTGAGAGCAGTAATAAGTAAAGTCGGAATTTCCTGCAAAGTCTGAAATATGAGCGATGCAAAAGATTAAATCCGCAACATCTTATGCAAAATTCAAAAGAAATAAGACAAGGATAGTTATATTTGAATGGGATTATTATATTGTCAAAGAATGCGCTACTGCATTTGAAAGACTTGGCTGCGAAGTTCGTAAAATAACTGTTAACAAGAAAGATACCTTCCTAAAAGAACTTCTGGTTACGTTATGTGAATTTCAACCGGATTTCATATTCACCGTAAACCACGAGGGGTTTGACTGTGAAGGGAAAATTACGGGATTGTTAACCGAGTTAAAGATTCCGTATGCAATATGGTATGTAGATTCCCCTAGATATATTCTTGAAGGTTATGACAAAGAAAACGTTTCTCCTTATGCCAACGTATTTGTGTGGGACCCTTTGTATGTTTCTGAACTTCAAGAATCAGGATTTAAAAAAGTTAAGTATTTACCTCTTGGAACTGACCCGGAAATATTTAAACTAATGGAAAATATACCCGGTAAATATGTAACGGATATAAGCTTTGTTGGAGATTCTATGATAGAATCAGTTGATAAGTGGAAAAAGAAAGTCTCTAATATTAATGAATGGGAAAAACTATCTGATGAAACCTTAAAATTATTACATAATAAAAGTGGAATTTTCTCAGGCAAAGCATTGAAAAAAATATCTGAAACTCTGGAATTAAAATTGCCGATTGATAATGGAAAATTAACTGAACTTGAGTCTTATATTGCATTAAAAGCTACGTTTAACAAAAGACAAGAAGTCTTGGAGAATATTTTATCTTGTGGATTAAGAATATATGGAGATACGGGTTGGCATAAACTTTTCAAGAACGTAACATTGTTGCCTGCCGTAAACTATTACACTCAATTGCCTTTGGTTTATAACGGGAGTGAAATAAATTTAAATATTACAAGTTTTCAAATGCCGGAGGGATGTAATCAAAGGGTATTTGATGTTCCTGCTGCGGGCGGGTTTCTTATTACGGATGAACGTAAGACTTTGATTGATTTGTTTATTCCAAAAGAAGAGGTAATAACTTTCAAGGATAAGGAAGAATTAAAAGAACTGGTTAACTTTTATCTTCAGCATTCAACCGAAAGAAAAAAGATTGCAAAAAAAGCAAGACAAAGAGTTTTACAGGAACATACTTATGTCCATCGCGCAAGCAGTATAATAGAAACTATGCGGGAGTGGAATAAAGAAGCATATGTAAGTTAAAGTTTTAAGGAAAATTTGACGATAATAAAAAAGATATAGATAAATAAAATTTTATGTCAAAATTAGAAAATAAAAAAGAGTGGAAATTCCTAATTTTCCTGCTTTTTTAGTAGTTGAGACTGTTGCGGGAGGCAACTTAAAATGCAAGAACCTTTTACTCCTATGAACATCAAAACCGTTCATATGGATATAGTTGGAAACTGTAACTTACGTTGTCCTTCCTGCCCAAGAGGAAAAGGGAAAATAATAAATGATAAAACGTTACCATTTATGAGTCTAAATTTATTCAGAAAGATAGTTTCCAAACTTAGAAATGACTACCCGCAAGTTAAGGATATTGACATATATAATTGGGGTGAGCCACTCTTGCATCCAAATCTTGTTGAGTTGATTAGTTTTGCAAAATCTTTACAATTTGAGGTTAATATTAGCAGCAACTTAAATAAGACGGTTGATTTTTACGAAATTATGCAATATAATCCCAAAAACTTCTGTATAAGTCTTTCGGGGTGGTACCAAAATACTTACAATCGTTTTCACGCGGGAGGAAATATTGAAAAAGTGAAAATGAATATGCACCTTTTATCCTTAGCAAAAGAACAAACAGGGGCAACTACTAATGTATATATCTATTATCATAAATATAAAACTAATCTCATGGAGATGAAATTGATGGAGAAATATGCGAAAGATTTGGGCTTTGGCTTTGCGACCTATTATGCAAAACATATGGTATTTGAGGAGCTTATAGCTCTTGCTGATAACTTTATGGGGAAAAATAAAGATGAATTCATAACCTCTGAATATTTATTACCTGTGTTGCCCGCTATGGAGATTGCGAAAAAATACAGGATGCCTTGTCCTTTACTTTACAATCAAATTGCGTTTACTTACAAAGGCGAGGTTCTTCAGTGTTGTGGAACTTTTGAGCCGGAAGGCATAGTTGGAAATTATCTTGATATGAATACAGACGAGATAGCAAAAAAGCGGATATCTAATCCTATATGTTCATCCTGCATATCTTACGGTGTGAGTTCTTATAGCTGCCAGATACCCGGGTTGATGGAAGAATATGATGAATTGGTAAATAACTTACAAAAAACCAAAAACGAGCAAGCACTACAAAATTGTGAAAAGGGTAATGATGCAGGTCAGGCAACTTATAAAATTAAACAAAAAGGAGTGCAAAATAAGTTAAAAATGGAATCTACAGGAGAAAGATTGGTTCCGGATAACCCAGAGAGAGAAAGTTTATTTCTTGAACATATTACGCGGTATATGTTTGCCAGTCAATATGTAAAAGATAAAATAGTTTTTGATGCAGGTTGTGGGTGTGGATATGGTTCTTATCATCTCTTGAAAAGTGGTGCGAAAAAAGTTACAGGAATTGATATTTCCAAAGAAACAATAGAGTATTGCAAATCTAATTATGAAAATAAAAACCTGGAATTTAAGGTAATGAATGCTGAAAAATTATCTTTCCCGGACAAAGTATTTGATGTTGTGGTGTCTTTTGAAGTAGTAGAGCATCTACAAAACCCTGAAATGTATTTATCAGAAATAAAAAGAGTATTAAAAACGGATGGGATATTAATAATTTCTACTCCTAATAAGAAAATTTATACGGATGCCGTTGAAGACTGGAAAAATCCTTTTCATATTCATGAGTATTATATTGACGAATTTGATGTTTTTCTAAAAAAATATTTTTCCGAAATAACTTTTTGGGGGCAGGACTACTTTGAAGGTATGATTATAGAAAAACAGTTTTTAGAAAAAAACAAGAGAGAACAAACAACAGATTTTAAGGTTCTTCCGATCCATACACAACCTACCTGGAAGGATTCATCTGAGAATTTTCAAGTATTTGAAAAATTTATTTATATTATCGCTGTATGCGGGAAAGTTGAAAAACAAAATGTTCCAATGAATCATTTAATATATGGTTTTCCAATAAAGTATTTAGAAGAAAAAAATAATAATGAAAAAAAACTTAGAAATGAATCTTTCCAAGGGAAAGATAGAATTATTCAGGAAAAAGAAAACATTATTCAAGCGAAAGAAAGTATTATTAAGGAAAAAGACAAGCTTATTGAAGAACTAAAAATAAAGGGAAGGGAAACTATACAGAACGAATTTGATACTACGGCGAAATTTCAATCATATATCAAAAGATTGAAGGAATTATACGAAAAACAAATAAGATTGTTAGAGGAAGAAATTAAGAATAAGAAATGAAAAGGAATATTTCAATGACATTTTCTGAGGAAATAACTAAAATCCGTCAATTAATTACAACCGGAAAATCAGAAGAGGCAGTATTTAACTTAGAAACCCTTCTAAAATTGTACCCGGATATTAAAGAACTCTATCCAATGATATGTAAACTTTACATTAACGTTAAAAAGTTTGATATTCCAACAGAATGGGTAAAAAAAGCGATTGAAGTCGAGACGGGATTAGAAGATGTATTGAAAAATTTTGGCTATAATGAATGTGGAAATATGGGACTTTCAAAAAGAATAATTATAGTTCAACAACTGATAGAAAAAAACAATATAGAAGAAGCTATAACAAGATTAAAATCCCTTTGCGTTAACTATCCTGAACAAAAAGAATTGTATATTATTTTATACGGACTTTATGTTCATACCAATAAGATAGAAAAAGCCATAGATTGTCTTAAAACAAATTATAAAACGAATAAAACGCCTTATTGTAATGTTTGCGGTAGTCCAAAAGGGTTCTTAGATTCTGACCTTGTACTAAAAGAGCTTATCAATACTGTATGTTGTGAGTATAACAATAAAGCTAAGCTGCTGGAATATCGGCGACAGGGATTAAATTGTTTAAATTGTAGTTCTCATAGTAGGGATAGGATGCTTGTATATCAACTTGCTCAATGTTTGGACAAAGGAAATAAACCGATGATATTCTGGGAGTCAAATAAAAAACTTAAAATCCTTGAAATAAGCGGTGGAAGACCCCGTTGTAAAATTTTAGAGCAAAAGTTTGATTATTTAGATACGGAGTATATACCTGAAAAAGTTGATGAGAATATAGATTCCTGTAAATATGTGAATGTTCAGAATCTACCGTTTGCTTCAAATTCTTTTGATATTGTTATCGCGGCAGATGTTTTTGAACATGTTAGATTGGACAATAAGGGATATAGAGAGATATTTAGAGTGCTTAAACGGTCTGGTAAATTTTTCCTTTCGCTACCGATACCGATAGAAAGTCCCGCAAAAATCACAACTATAAGAGTCAAACCGGAAGGAGAAAAAGACGTTTATCTTTTACCGCCTGTATATCATGGCGGGCACACATTAGTTTATAGAGATTATGGAATGGATTTATTGGAAAAACTTAAAAAATTTGGTTTTTCTGTAGATTATAAAAAAAGCGAAATCAAAGAACATAAGATTTCCAAACAACATTTTATTATATGCAGTAAGTAATGGTAATAATTATCAATAGATAAAATTTTACTAGAATTATTGGCTTGAAAAAAGTTATGTCAAAGAGAACTGAATCTATGGAGAAAACCTGTAAAATATGCAAAAAAACAGCATCCTTTGTCTTTGAGAAAGAAGGAGCAAGATTTTATCAGTGTCCAAATTGTGAGTTTCTGTTTACTGATTACATAGATAATCTTGATGTTGAAGCTTTAAGTAAGTTCTACAGTCAGGCATATTGGAATGGGGAACCGTGGTTTGAGAGAACCACGAGGGACTGTGTTCTTAGATTGAAAGACCTATTGTTAGAATCTATCGCTCCTGTGCACAAAGTTTTAGATTTTGGATGTGGATTAGGAGAGACAGTAAAAATTGGAAGAAAAGCCGGTTTGGATATGGTTGGGGTTGATATCTCATCCTGTCTACAAGAAAATAATTACCTGTTCAAGAGTTCTTTGGTAGAGAAGCATTTCCCTGATAATTATTTTGATGCGGTATTGAGTGTTGAAGTAGCTGAGCATTTGACCAATCCTATGAAAGAATTTAGAGAATTATTACGGATAGTGAAACCACGGGGGACACTTTTAATAAATACTGCAACTCAAGAGTATGGGGATTTTAAAAAAGTTGGCAAAGATTGGGATTATATTGTGGTAAAATCCGGACATGTTTCATTCTATTCAAAAAAGACTTTTGATGTAATGGCTGAAATTTTGGGGTTTATGTGTAAGTTTGCAAGGGAAGAAGAAAAATATATTTTGATTCTGTATAAAAATCAAGTTGAGGTAGAAAATAAAGTCAAAGCGGATAAGAAAGAAAAAGCGGATAAGAAAGAAAAAGTCCCGTTTGACCTAAATCAACTTTTAATTGATGAAGTAAAAATGTTGCGAAATCATATTGCTAATGGTTCTCCAGTCCTTGTAAATTCTGAAGTTGCTTGCGAAATTGAAAAATGGCGAGAAAGCGGAAGAAAGATAATACAGAACGAGTTGGATACTTCGGCAAAATTTCAAACATATATCAAAAAATTAAAAGAATTATATGAAAAACAAATAACATTGTTGGAGCAAGAAATTAGAAATAAATAATGAAAAAGAAATGTGTTACAAACTATAAGGAGGCTTGCTATGGCACTCTCTGATAAAATAGACCATATCCGCCAATTAGAGAAAAATGGGAACTCTACAGAAGCGATACTTAGATTAGAAAGTTTAATAGAAATATATCCTGAAACGGACGAGTTGTACCCTATGTTATGTAAGCTTTGTATTAAAGTAGGTAAGGCAGATGTTCCACCGGAATGGATAATGAGAGCAACAAAAGTTGACAAAGATTTTGAAAACTGGCTTAATAAAATGAGCCAAACTCCGGACATTGAGTGTACGGAAGAGTCTCATTTAGCAAAAATTGAATATAGTGATTGCAATCTTTGTGGGGGAAATAATTATGAAATAGTATATCAAGAAAATCCTTCTAATCTAGTGAGATGTAAAACTTGCGGGCTTGTGGCTTATAACCCTCTACCATCTGACGATGAATTGAATAGCTATTACAGTGTTTTCAATGATGAGACTATGGAAAATATATCTAATAATATTTTAACAAGAATTTTGGCCAGAAAGGGAGAATTAAGAGAAATTGAAAAATATATAACTCATAAAGGAAAAATTTTAGATATAGGTTGTGCAAATGGTGAGTTTTTAAAAGCCGCCCAGGAAGAAGGTTGGAAAGTAAAAGGTTTTGAAACCTGTCCTGAAACTGCAAATTATGCCATTGAAAAACTTGGATTAGATATAACTATTGGAGATAACTTTGTTGACGCAAGGTTTCCTGCTAATGAATTTGACGTAATTGCTATACAATGTGTGATTGAACATCTTAAAGACCCATTATTGATATTAAAAGAAATGCAAAGAACGATTAAATCCGATGGGCTGTTGTGGCTTACCACGCTTAACTTTGATTCTTTTATGGCAAAGGCGCAGGGGAAAATATGGGAATGGAAGGCATGGCCTAATCATTTATATTACTTTACTCCGGATACTATGCGTAAATATCTGGAGAAAGCAGGTTTTGAAATCCTGAAATTGTATACCAGAAGCACTGGAGGTCCCCTTAAGACTTGTATTAATCTTATTCAAGAACGATTATTCCTAGAGGACAAAAAAATTGCTTTGCAAGTTATAGAATATTTAGATAACCTTGACATTAACATAGGACCTGAAATGGTTGTTGTTGCAAAAAAAATATGAAAATAGCATTAATCCAGACACCTGCATGGGGAAGACAAAGCCCTCCTTTTGCTATAGCTTGTTTATCTGCTTATTTAAAATCTTACGGTTATGAAGTTTACAAGAGGGACATTAATATTGAATTGTATAATGAATTCAAGGATACTAAATATGCAAATGCGTGGACATTAAACGAAGGATTCTGGGGCGATATTCAAGCGGTAAGCAATTTTGTAAAGGCACATAAGAAATTAATAGATAGATACGTAGATGAGATTTTAAATTCCGGCTCTAAAATAATCGGTTTTACAATACTATGGTCTACGGAACAAATGAGTTTGGTATTGGCGTCCGAAATTAAAAAGAAAGACCCGAGCAGGATTATCGTTTTTGGTGGTCCCCATGCGGCAAGAGGCATAAAAGGAGAAGAATTTGTTTTAAGAAATGAAGTAGATTTCGTAGTTCACGGGGAAGGGGAAGAAACTTTATATGAATTGGTCAAAGCTATTGAAAAAGGAGAAGAATTTGACCCAATAAAAGGCGTGTTATTTTCCAGAAATGGAAAAATTTATTACGGTGGAGACAGACCATTAATCGCAGACCTTAATTCTTTGCCTTATGCCGATTTTTCTGATTTTCCTTTTGAATTATATAAAGAGCCTGTAATGTTACCGGCTACAACTTCAAGAGGGTGTCCTAATAATTGTATTTATTGCGATGAAAAAGTGTTTTGGTATAAATTTAGAAGCAGAACAGGGGAGAAAATTTTTGAAGAAGTAAAATACCAGGTTTCTAAATATAACATAAAAAAAATTGAATTTACTGATTCTTTGGTAAATGGTAATGTTAAAGCCCTTGAAAAATTTTGTGACCTTGCGATAGAAAGCAATCTTGGTATTGAATGGATGGGGCAAGCGACCGTTCGTCCGGAAATGACATTTGAATTATTGCAGAAAATTCATAATTCTGGCTGTTTTCATCTTTGTTTTGGAATGGAACATTCTTCAAAAGGACAATTACTTAAAATGGGGAAACTATTGTGTAAAAATGCCGATTTTGATAAGTTTATCAAAGATTGCTATAAAGCGCAATTAGGTATAGGATTGAATTGGATGTTCGGTTTCCCGGGAGATACGGAAGAAGATTTTCAAGCCGATTTGGATTTCTTCACAAGAAATGCTGACTATCTACGACCTCATTGCTCAGTTAATCCAAGCGCCGGATTTTGTGGGTTTACAACCGGCTGTTATGCATATTCTCACCCGGAAGAATTTAATATAGAAGTAAACGATAATGCTGTTTACTGGAAAAGTAAAGACGGAAAAAATAATTATGTAATTCGTTTAAATAGATTTCAAAAATTTACTAATCATTTAGAGTCATTAGGTATAGTATTGGGTTTCAAACAATTACCTAACGAGAATAAACTCATAGGCGATTATTATCTTTATGAAAAGAAATATCAAGAAGCGACTAAATATTATGAAAGGTCTTTAGTTAAAGAAACGTTTAATACTGAAATATTTGATAAACTTTCTGCCTTGTATGCGGAACTTAACAAAAAAAATAAAATTATAGATAAATACCTTAAACTTGAAAAAAGCGGTAAAATTAAAGATAATAACCAGAAAATAGAGGTAAAAAATATTATGAAAAAACATTTTCCGTCTTTATCGGACGCAAACATTAAAAATAAAATTACGAATGCAGATGTTGTGCTTGTTCAAGCTCCGGCATGGGGAATAAGCACTCCGCCTCTGGCATTAGCCAGTTTGACTGCTTATGTGAGACATCAGGGGTATGAAGTTCTTTCCTTAGATTTGAATATAGAACTCTATAAATTGAGAAGAGGTAAATACACTGATGTCTGGGAGTTAGAAAAATCACTTGCATTCTGGAATAATCCATCCGTGGTAGATGAGTTTATAGAATATCATAAGAATTATTTAAATGACTATGTAGATATAATATTAGGCAGTGGAGCAAAAGTTGTTGGATTTTCAATATATTTTTCTTCTTTATATATTAGTCTTTACCTGGCAAAACAAATTAAGAAAAAAAACAGCAAAATAATTATTGTATTTGGTGGTCCCCATGTAAGCAGGGACTTAGCAGGAAAAGCAATTATTAAAGATGAAAACGTAGACTTTATTGTCCAGGGGGAAGGAGAAGTTACTTTAGAAGAAATTGTTAAAAATCCGAAAGTAGATTTTTGTGCAGGGACGCTTATATGTAAAAATGGCGAAGTGGTTGATTGCGGGGATAGAGAGTTAATTAAAGACGTTAATTCTTTGCCAATGCCGGATTTTTCGGATTACGATTTCAATGATTATAAAGAACCATTTAAAATTCCAATTATCTCAAGCAGGGGATGCTGTAATAAATGTGTGTATTGCAATGAACGTCCTTTCTGGAAAAGATTTCGATTCAGAACGGCAGAAAATATGTATAAGGAAATGTTGTATCAATTGAAAAAACATCCAAAAGGAAGTTTCTTTGATTTTCAGGATAGTTTGGTCAATGGAAGTGTTAAGGAGTTAGAAAAACTTGCTGATTTCATAGTAAAAGATGGGCTGAAAATCCAGTGGAGCGGTCAGGCAATTATGAGAAAGGATATGACTTATGAACTTTTACTTAAATTAAAACAATCAGGGTGTGTAGCATTAGGATACGGAATGGAAACTGCTTCAGTTCCTTTAATGTTAAAGGCAGGAAAATTGTTGGCAAAAGATATTAACCCTGAGAAAATAGTAAGAGATGGTTGTAAAGCCGGCCTTAGTTGTGCCGTTAATTTTATGTTTGGTTTGCCTGGGGAAACAGAAGAAGATTTCAGAGAGACGCTTAAGTTTTTAAGAAGAAATAAAGATTATATTGGGACTGTCAATCCCTGCCCTGCATTTTGCAGCTTTGCTCCCGGGACTTATGCTTATGACCATCAGGAAGAATTTGACATTGATTTTAGTAAAGGAGGAGAGTATTGGGAATCAAAAGATGGCTCTAATACTTATTTAGTGCGTTTAAGAAGATTTGAAGAGTTCTGCCAACTTGCGTGGGATTTGAAAGTTCCAAGTGTTTACCCTGCTCCAAGATTACTGAACAGAAATAATCTCATAGGTAATTATTATTTTAATACAGGAGAACCTGAAAAAGCAATTCCATATTTTATTAACTCCATAGAAAAAGAATCCCGCAATATCTCTATTATTCAAAACCTTGCGTTCTGCTATCAAAAAATCGGATTACAGGATTTATACGAAGAATGTTTAAAGGAAATTAAAGAATGGGGAACGGGGAAAGATACAAAAGCTAACGAAAAAGTTCCGTCTGTAAGGGGAGTTGATAAAGAAATAAATGAAGCAGAAAACTTTATAAATTCAGGAGATTACAAGAATGCGATTTTAAAATTGGAAAGTGTTTTATCAGCGCATCCTGAGTCAACAAAAGTTTATTCTATTCTATGTAAATTATATTTTAATACCGGGAAGTTAGATTTTCCTAAAGAGTTGCTTCAAAAAGCATTAAGCATTGACCCGGATTTAAAAAAATGGGTTTTGGAACTCGGGAAAAAATGGGCTTCTAACCAACAATTACAAGAAGCCTGTTTACTATTTGTAAAATTGTTATCTTGCGTGCCGGATGATTATGAAATCTGGGATATTACAGGGGTGTCAATGGTTTCTGTTGGCAAGCTTCAGGACGGGGAAAGTTGTTTCAAAAAATCCATTTCAATTAAACCGGATTATATTGATGCATACGTTAATATGGGATACTTATGCAAAATGCAAGGCAAGATAGATGAAGCAATTGCATATCTGCGTAAAGCGCAAGAGATAGACCCTTCTCTAATAAATCTGTATTATGAAATAGAGGACTTGTACAGAGAGCATAATATTAAGGGATATCCATTTAAGTATCTTTTAGAGAGCATTAACCACACTATTCAAAAAGGAATTCCAAAAATAGATAATGCAATAAATTTAGGGAAGGGGCCTGAAGAACTACATATGGAATTAACTTACAGGTGTAATTGTAAATGCACTTTTTGTGATTTGTGGGATAAATACAGCAAATTCCCGGAGTTAGAGAAAAAACAATTAACACTTGAAGAAATTCAGAAGTTTATCGGAGATTCCAAATATCTTAAAAATGTTAAATCTATAGTCCTTTCCGGTGGAGAACCTTTTTTGAGAAAAGATTTTGTAGAAATATGCGGTTGCTTAACAGAACAGTTGCCGGAAGCGAGTATTGGAATTTTGACAAATAGTATGGATGCGAATTTAACGATAAAAAAACTTATGGAGGTAAAAAGGAAGTATGAGCCAAAATCTATCTGGCTGGGGTCTTCTCTTGACGGCTTATTTGAAAAGCATAATGAAATCAGGGGCAGAAAGGATGCATTTAATAATTTAGTCCGAACAATAACTCAAGTGCAGAAAGAGTTTGAAGACATTCATTACAATATTAATTTTACAGTTACTCCTGACAATTATACGGAACTATTGCCTGTTTATGAATTTGTAAATAGGCTTAATTGTATATTTTCGGCTCAATTTGTATTACCGCCGGACCCGAAATGGAGCAAGGAAAAGTTATTGGAAGTTCAAGGCATTATCGAAATAATACTTAAAAAAATGATTGATGCAAAAAGAACGACATCAATTACAAGCGATATAGGGTTACTTGCGCAATTATATTTCTGGTCGAATTTAGTTGAATATCAATTACATCCTACCAGAGTTTTTAAGAAGTGTATGGCAGGAGTGCATTTTGCTATGTTTAATCCTCAAGGAGACCTTTTTTTCTGTCCGATGAATAAACAGATGTTAGTTGGGAATGTTAAAGATACTCCTTTTGATAAATTATGGGAATCGTCCAAAGCAACTAAGATTCGGGATTTTATGAACAGCGGGAAATGCCATTGCTGGCTTTTATGCACCATTATGCCACAAATAGGAGAAGCATTTCTAAAAGGAAGGGGCAATGAAAATTAAAACTAATTGCAGGTTTTACAAAGGGGATATTCCTTGTAAATTCCATAAAGAAAAGGGAGTTCATTGTGACAATTGTGAATATTATAAAGAGGTGTCAAAAAGAATTCTAATAATAAAATTTGGCGCAGCAGGAGACGTTATAAGAACAACTCCAATTTTAAGAAGACTCAAAGAGATATATCCCGATAGCGAGATTACATGGTTAAGCATATTCCCGGAACTTTTGCCTTCTATCGTAGATTATCCTATGAAGTTTGAGCTTTCAAACGTCGTATCTCTTTTAGGAGATAAGTTTGACATACTTTACAATCTTGATAAAGACAAGGAAACTTGTTCCCTTGCAAGGCTTATTTCTGCGGATATAAAAAAGGGTTTTATTCTTAAAGACGGCAAATGCAGTTCTATTGATAAAGATGCCGAACATAAGTTTTTAACGGGATTATGGGATGATATAGAAAAAGCTAATAAAAAACATTATGTTGAGGAAATATTTGAAGTTTGCGGATTTAATTTCTCAGGCGAAAAATATATTCTTGAACTTAAAGGTAAGTCCCCGGAACTCCCAAAATTAAAAGGTCGCATAGTAGGATTAAATACGGGATGCGGGGGGAGATGGGAAACTCGTAACTGGAGCGAAGAAAACTGGGTAACATTAGCTAAAAAATTAAAAAGCGCCGGTTTTATTCCGCTTCTTTTGGGAGGACCGCAGGAAGACGAAAAAAACAAAAGGATAAAAACAAAAAGCGGAGCAGAATACTGGGGGACTTTCAGTTTAAAGGATTTTCTTTGGGTCGTAAATGTGTGCGAAGTTGTGGTTACACAGGTCACTATGGCTTTACATATAGCGATAGGATTTGAAAAGAAAATAATACTTCTGAATAATATTTTCAACAGAAATGAGTTTGAATTATATGGGCTTGGAGAGATTATTGAACCTGAATTGGATTGTTTGGGGTGCTATAAAAGTAAATGCGAAAAGGATTGTATGTCAATTATTTTGCCGGAAAAAGTTCTTGAGAAGTGTATAAAATTATAGGGAGTGGACCAAAGAGAAAATGGAAAAGAAAAACAAAAACAGAAAAATTAGCACACAGATTTGCACACCTGCCTGCCGTCAGGCAGGGAGTAGAAGGATAGTCACAGATAAAAATTATAGCCACAGAATGACACAGAAATCACAGAAATGTCTTATACAAAAAGTTAATAGAGAATATAATAATGAATAAAGTTAAACAAATAAAAAACCAATAAAACTTATAGTTAAAGAATGACGCAGAAATCAGAGGAATTTTTATACAAAGAGTTAACAGAGAAGATAATTGGGGCTGCTTTTGAGGTTTACAAAAACTTGGGATATGGCTTTTTAGAAAAGGTATATAAAAATGCATTACTTGTGGAACTTAGATTAAGAGGCATAGAAGCCAAAAGTGAATTCTCTATAAGTGTTCATTATAAAGGAGAACCTGTTGGAGATTTTGCTTGTGACATTTATGTCGAGGAAAAAGTATTGGTAGAACTCAAAGTAGACAAAGAGTACAATTCCAAAAATGAATCTCAACTATCAAATTACCTTAAGACTACAAACGTAAAAGTAGGACTTCTTTTAAATTTTGGAGAGAAAAAGTGTGAAGTAAAAAGGATGGTGTATTGAGAGATGCGGAAGATAGAAATTCACAGAAATAAACGAGGGAATTTTCTGTGTCCTTCTGTGAATTCTGTGGCTTAATAAAAAGGGCAGAATTATATGAAACCAGATAAAAACAGACCGGTTATAATCACTATTCCAACCTGGAATAGGGCTGATTTATTAAAGAATTGCATTGAAAGTATTTTTAAGAATACCAAAACTCCTTATTATAGAATATGCGTATTTGACCAGGCGAGTACGGATGGGACTAAAGAATATTTGGAAAGTTTAGAAAATAAAGTTGATGTTATCAATAGCCCTGAGAATGTAGGTTTTGTATTATCTATGAATCAGGTTATGAGGACTTATGCAAAGAATGACATATTGTTATTAAATAATGATACATTAGTTCATAACGGATGGCTTGAAGGATTAATTGAATGCGCTTATAGTTCCGAAGATATTGGTATCGTCGCCCCAAAGTTTATTTATCCTACCGGTGTTATAAATGAAGCAGGGGGAGGAAATATTTTTAGATATGGGGCAACACGAAATATCGGCAGGGGAGATAATCCCGATAAGCCAAAATATAATCATCAGAGAGAGATTGATTATTCTTCAGGCGCTTGTATGTATATTAAACGAAGTACTTTAGATAGAACCGGTGAGTTTGATGAATTGTTTTGTCCCTGCTATTTTGAAGATGTTGATTTGTGTTTTAGAAGTAGAGAAGCGGGACTTAGGGTAATGTATCAACCTAAAAGCCTGGTTACTCATATAGAAGGGGGAACAGCAGGAACGGACGTGAAATCCGGGATGAAAAAACACCAGGAAGTTAACAGGGAAAAGTTTATTAATAAATGGGAAAAAGTTTTAAGTAATTATAAGAGCGCTTTTTATAAAGTTCCGTCAGAAAAAGAACAAATATTAATAATTGCCGAATATCCTCCCTGGTATGACGCTTCATCTGGTGGATTGAGACTGTATCAAAAAATAAATATATTAAAGAAATATTATGATGTTGTGTTTATAGTGGAAGATTTACTCGGGTATGAAAAATATGTAGATAAATTGGAAGAATTGGATGTAGCAGTTTTTCATTGTGATTTAAAGCGGCATATTAGTGGAATTTATGATCCTCTTTTTCCCGAAGGAATTGAAGCATTGCTTACCTTTAATAAATTTAAGTTGGTTTCTCTGGAATTTTATAATATTGCAGACAGGTGGATAGATTTTATAAGGAAATTTTCTCCACAAAGTGTTACGGTGCTGGATAGTCACGATGTGCATTTTATGAGAGAACTCCGAGAAGCAGAAATTTTAGGAATTCCATCTCTTTTTAGAAAAGTTACATATAATAAAATTAAAGAGTTGGCAACTTATGAAAAAATGGATGTAGTCACAACCGTTTGCGAAACGGATAGAGAAGCGCTTTTAAAGGAATCTCCCAATTTGGATATAAGAATTTTGCCCAATACGCATAAAATCACGGAAGACTTTATTGGCAGGGAAAACAGGGGAGATATTTTGTTTGTAGGAGGTTTTTTACATACTCCTAATGTAGACGCGGTGTTATATTTTTGTAAAGAGATATTTCCTTTAATTAAGAAAAAATTACCGGATATAAAGTTTTTTATAGTTGGCAATGCTCCTCCTCCGGAAGTTAGAGCTTTTGAGTCTGAAGACATTATCGTAACGGGGTATGTACCCGACACTAATGTATATCTTGACTCCTGTTGCATTTCGGTTGCGCCTTTGACTTATGGGGCGGGGATGAAAGGAAAAGTGACCGAAGCGCTTGCAAATGGCATTCCGGTGGTTACCACATCAATTGGAGCGGAAGGAATTGGAATAGAAAATGGCAAACACGGATTAATTGCAGATACGCCTGAGAGTTTTGCTAATGAGGTAATTAAAGTATATAATGATAAAGAATTGTGGGAAAGACTATCTCGAAATGGGAAAGCTCTTATTAAAGATAATTATAGCGTCGAAATGGTAGAAAAAAGGTTAATTCACCTTGGGAATACATTACCCGAGCCGAAAGAAAAATACCCGGAAAGGTTTAAAGTTTCTTATGATTCTTCTTTGTTGTCTCATTTGTTAAATGAACTTACTATAATTTTTATTGTAACGGAGGATACGGAAATATCGAAAACTTCTATAGAAAATTTGGTAATTAATACGGATGAGAAATTATCAGACATACTAATTGCGACAAAAAGTGATAAAATTGCCAGAGAATTGGAGCGAAATTTTAAGTTTTATATTAAATATGAAAACGAGCAAGAACTTGAAAACATTACAAATTACATAATTCAAAATTCTTCGGGTAAGTATATTGCTATACTGGATAGTGGGGTTGTTGTCTCATTGCGATGGGATAAACATTTAATGAGTCACCTAAATAGGAAGAAAGACGCTGGAATAGTTATTCCTAGTAGTTTGCCCTTTAAGTATAATTTTATATATGAATTTGAAAATGATGTATGGGAAAATTATAAGAAATACAGAAATGAAAAAACTGTAGTTCAGAACATAAATGTTCCTTGTATGATTATTAAAAAGGAAATTATACCAAAGGAATGTAAGAATTTGCAAGAAATTATATTGGGCATAATAAACAAAGGATATAAGATTATAGAAGCTAAAGATACTGCCGTATGGCATATAAAACCCGATTTAATGGATAAAATTAAAGTTAAGTTTACGTATCCCGAGGAAAAACTATTATCGGTAGTTATTCCTTCTTATAATAACAAAGAAATTTTACTTAAATGTATTGATTCGTTTGCCAACCAGGATGGTATTAATGCCGATGATTTGGAAATTATCGTAGTTGACGATGGTTCTACGGATGGGACTATTGATGCCATTAAAGGATTAAAAGCCCCATGTGAATTTAAGCAGTATGTACAATCCCATAAAGGTCAATCTGCTGCTACAAATAAGGGGATACAGGAAGCTAAGGGAAAATTCATTTTGCTTTCGTGTCAGGATGTAATTGCAAAAAAAGATTTAATAAAGCAGCATTTAAATACTCATCAACAAGGGGATGAGAATACAGTGGTATTAGGGTATATTCAAAGGCCTTCTGAAATAGAAAAATCGCATTTTATAAACTATATAGAAAACAGGGATATCCAGTTTGCTTATGAGAGTATTGAATCTCCTGACAACGTTGAATTTAGATATTTTTATGCCCCGAATATATCATTAAGAAGAAGCGCTTTTGAAGAAGCGGGTCTGTTTGATGAGAGCCTAAAATATGGATGGCAGGATTCGGAATTAGGTTTAAGATTAACCCTAAATAAATACAGAATAGTTTATAATGCCGATGCTATCGTTTATCATTATCATAAACAGGAGTTGAAAAGTTATATTCAAAGACAGGTAAAAGTAGGGGAGAGTTTTGGCATTTTGTCTTATAAATGTCCGCATACCGATATGTGGAGTCTGGAAGAAGCGAAAAGAAGATGTTTATGTGATTTTTATAACAGGGAAGAATTAGTAAAATATACCGAAAATCTTGTATCCAAACTGGAGCAGTTATCAGAAAAAGAATTAGAAAGTTACAAGTTCAGCAGGGATCCGCTTTTAGAGACTTGCTACGCCCTTATTTTAAATTATTATTATGCAAAAGGGATTGATGGGGTTATTAGCTGGTATGAAGGAAAAGATTGGATAAAAAAGTTTATTGAAGAAAAAGAAATGAAAGTGGAAAAAATAAACAAAGAAAATGATGCATTGAAATATCTTATAGAAAGCGCTGTTAGTGCAGGAGAAGTAGGGTTCAAAAAGGCTATTGAAAATGTAATTTTTGCGAGCAAGCTTATTCCAAATTCTCCATTGCCGTACTATTTTCTTGGAGAATATTATTTAAAACTTGAAAAGTATCAAGAGGCAGAAAACTCTTTTAAAAATGGGATTGAAAGAATAGGCACACTTTATCCGGAAGTAATTATTCTACCTCAAGAAGAAGAGGCGTATTATTATTTCCAACTTGCTATGGTTTTTATGCAGCAAAAGAACTTTAATAAGCCGATTAAGATACTTGAAAAGTTAATATCGGAAGGAAGGCTTACAGAGGCATTTAAAAAGGTGATTGCATATAAAATTTTAAGCACTTGCTATAGAGTAATAGGGGAAAAAGATAAATCTATTAGATTTGCACAGGAATCGGAAAGATTGAATAGAGAAGTAAAGATTATTAAAGAAAATAAAACTTTAAAAAATGATAACTAATAAACAATGGGCAGAAAATTAGCTGTAATAGGAGGGAATGTTCATATCTCATATTGCATATATTGTCGAAATCCCTATGAATTATAGAGTTTTACATTTGACACGGAATTTGCTATACTATAATACATATAGATATTTAGCTATGGAGGATTTATGAACGGAAACAAAAAAAGAGAAAAGAAATACGGTAAAAAAGTAGCAAAGAGGTGTAAAACGATTCAGAATAAATCAGTAACTGATTTATATAATACATCTGAAATAGATGAAATAGCAAGAAACATAGCAATGGTTTTAAGAAGGGAATTCTTAAAATAAATGGAGTAAGGGATTAGAAGCTTTTGGGTAATGGCTGGTAAATATCCCGAATGAAGTGAAGGAGGTAGAATGGATACAAAAAAAAGTAAATCTTCAAAGAAACAAATGCCTAACACAAATTTTGAAAAACCGGACAAAATAATTGAACAAGCTATAAAACTCTTAAAAACCGGAAAAGTTGACGAGGCAGAAAAAAAATTCAAGGAGATAAGTAAGGAATATCCTGACATTGTCCAACCGTATATAGGCCTTGGTAATATATATTCAATAAAAAAGGATTCTAAAAAAGCAATTGAATTTTATCAAAAGGCACTTGATATTGAGCCTTCAACAGAGGTGTATAGCAATATCGGAGCTTTATATTTTATCCGAGGAGATAAGAAAAAAGCTGAGAATTTTTTCCACTCTGCAATTGCTATGGATGATAATAATATATGTGCAAAGAAAAACCTTGCAGATGTGTATTTTGAACTCGGTAAATATGAACAGGCAATTCCTCTTTATGAGGCGGGATTATTAAAACAACCCGAAGTTGGGTCATTAATAGCGCTTGCTAATTGTTATTTTAAGATGGGTAAATACGAATCAGCTAAAATAGGGTATGAGAAAGTTTTAAAAGTTGAACCGGATAATAAAACAGCTAAAGAAAATCTTAAAATAGTTAATAAAGAATTGGAAAAGTAAATAAGTAATTAAGAATAGTTATAAATGAGATGTAGGAACATCGTTGATGATGTCCGATGTCGATGAAAATGGACTTGATGCGGCTGTCATAGCGGGGTCCCGAAGTGTAAAATCAAGTCCCGATACCTATCGTATAAAAAAATCCAATGGTTATTTCAAAAGCAACTTTTGGCAGAGTTTATGGGAAATAATTCACATTAGGGAAATTAATAATTATGAAAAAACAAAGCATATCCCTATGTATGATTGTAAAAGATGAGGAAAAGAATTTACCAAGATGTCTGGATAGTTTTAAGGACTTAGTAGATGAGATAATAGTAGTAGATACCGGTTCAACCGATAGAACGGTAGAAATAGCCAAGTCATATGGAGCAAAAGTATATTATTTTAAGTGGTGCGATGATTTTTCGGCAGCGAGGAATGAGTCATTAAAATATGCAACAAAAGAATGGATACTGATTATAGATGCGGATGAATATATAGATTCTGGGAATAAAGAAAAAATCAAACAAGTTCTTCAAAATCCGGTGTGCAGTGCGTACAGTATTAACACTAAAAATTTTCTTGCCCCTTACAGTCCTATATTTGCAGTGAATACTTTAATAAGACTTTATAAAAAAATTCCCGGCATTTGTTATAATGGAAAAATACATAATCAGATAGAGTCTTCCATTAAAAAGTTAGGGGTGAAAATAGGAATTACAGACATCTTCATATACCATACAGGATATTTAGCTAAGGACAAAAATGACGGAGAAAGAATTAATATGCTAAAAGAATGTTATAAAGAAACACCAACGGACCCTCTTGTTAATTTCTATCTTGGTGAAAAATATGAATCTATGAGTAACTATGATACAGCTATTGAGCATTTTAAGAAAGCAGTTGTTTCACAAATATCAGCCATTTTTTTACCGGGGATGCTTCATATAATTGATATTTATAATAAAAAAGAATTACCGGACGAGGCATTAAAATGGTTTAGAAAGACATTAAGGGTATATCCGGATGACTTTATGTTACATATTATGGCGTCACAATCGTATAATTTGAAAAAAGAATATTTAGAAAGTATCAAAGAATTGAAAAATGGGATGAAAAAATTAAATAAACGGAATACCGAGTCATTATTTAATATGGAAGTATCCCCGTCCGTAATATATGGAATGATAGGTGCAAATTATGAGTGTCTTGGGATTATTGAAAAAGCTATTTTTTATTATAAAAAAGCGATTGAAATTACTCCAGATTACCTTACTCCATATCTTAAATTAGTAAAATTATACGAAGAAGAAAACGAAATTGACAACGCGATAGAATATTTACAAAGAGCTATAAAAATTGAACCAGGGTATGGGTTGTCGGGGCATCTTGAAAAATTATTTTTGATTAAAAAAGAATTCGATTAAAACCACTTAGACTAATGCAGACAGATAAAAACTTGTAATTCTTCACTCTATTAAGGATAACAAACTCTAAGCAGCTAAGAATTTGTTGAAAAATTAGCATTGACAAAGCTTAGTTTTTTGTTATATAAAATAAATATACATATCCCGTGGCAAACTCGGGATTAGAGTGGCAATTGAGGAATATGAATTTTGATGATAAAATAGTTCGTATCCGGGCATTAATTAAGTGCGGGAAAACAGAAGAAGCAATGCTTAGGTTAGATGCAATAACAGAAGCACATCCTGAAGTAAAAGAACGTTATTCTTCTATATATAGACTTTGTAAGCAAGCACGGCGGAGCAGGATAACTTGCACTAATGTTTCTGGCGAAGCAAAACTCCAAGCAAGAAAGGGAAAAAAATGTTCTAATAAACTTAATATTGGATTTATAAGTTTGTGGTTTGAAAGAGGTCAGGCGTATGTCACAAAAACAATAAGAGATGCGCTGTCCGAAGAATACAATACTTTTGTTTTTGCAAGGAATGGAGGAACGCCTGAGAATCCTTCTTTAAAAACAAAGGGAGAATGGGAAGTTTCGAACCTTACAACTTTTAATCAGTATCTTATCCCACACAATATAATTGCAAAATGGATTGACGATAACAATATAGGTATGATTATATTTAATGAAGAGTATGATTGGAATCTAATTATTTTTTGTAAACAAAAAGGAGTAAAAATCATAACTTATCTTGATTATTATAAGGAAGATTGGAAGCCTTATATGAAACTGTATGATATGGTATTGTGTTCTACGAAAAGAACTTTTGACCTTGTTAAAGATTTTTGCAATGCTCATTATATTGGTTGGGGAACAGATACCGAGCTTTTTATGCCTAAAAAAGAAAAAGCTCAATATACTTTTTTCCATAATGCGGGATGGGTGGGAATAAATTATCGTAAGATGACTCCTGCGGTTATACTGGCTTTTGATGCGATATCAAAATATAATCCTCATTTCTCTCTTTTAATTCATTCCCAGATTGGATTGGAAAAACTACCGTTAGAAATTGTTGGGATTGTCCAAAAGAATGAAAGAATTACTTATTGTGTGGGAACAATTCCTCTACCTGGACTCTACCATAAAGGATTAATTTATGTTTACCCGTCCAAATTAGATGGATTGGGCTTGAGTTTGATAGAAGCCTTAGCTTGTGGTTTGCCGGCAATCACTACAAATGCTCCTCCTATGAATGAGTTTGTTAAAAATAAACATAATGGATTATTGGTAGAGGTTGCAAATAAAGTAGTGAGGGAAGATAATATTGCTTTCCCAGAGGAAATTGTTAATCTAAATGACCTGGCAATAAAAATGAATTTTTTGGCCAATAATCCACGGTTAGTGGAAAAAATGAGTAAAAATGCAAGAAAGTTGGTATGTGAAAAGTTTGATTTTAATACCCTGAAACGAAATTTATTAAGGGTGATGAAAGAAGAATTAAATGATTATGCGCCGTTAGTACAGGTTTGTGATAACAAGCTAAGGTTACATATTGGCTGTGGTAAAGTATATAAAAAAGGATACGTTAATATTGACCTTTACAAGAATTCGTTTGCAGATGTAATAATGGATGCATGTAGCTTAGGATTCCAGGGTAATAGCGCGGAACTGGTAGAATCATATCATATGATAGAACATGTTTTAATACCGGAAGCTAAACAAATGTTGAAAGAATGGTTCAGGGTGCTTCAACCCGGGGGGAAGCTGATTATTGAATGTCCAAATGGGGATAAATGTATTGAAGATTATATGAATGCCCCAACAGACCATAATATGACGATGATTTTTGGCGGGCAACGTAGCAGAGCGGATTGTCATTTAGCAGGGTATAATTTTGAGAGGTTATCCCGTTTTCTTAAAGAAAGTGGGTTTGAGAATATTGTTGAAGAAATACCACGAGATTACCATACTGATGTGGCTCTGAAAGAGGGGAAAAGTCTGGACCACTTCCTCAGGGTAGTTGCTGTAAAACCCTTGCCCGAGAAATAAAAGTGATTAGTGTAAATGTAAGAAAAATAATATTAAAAAAATATAGTTTATAGAAATAATTATGGATAAGAGTTTTATAAAAGACAAGGATTTGGTAAGGTCAATCAGAAATAAATTGAAACAGCAGAACAAAAAAATACCTTATAATACCCGTCCAAGAATTTTTATTGCCGTAAAAAACATTAATTGGGAAAAAGCCGGTTTAGTGGATTCATGGAATAAGATTGCGGATGTTGTCCATTATGATTGGGGAGAAGAATATAATCAATATTCCTTAGATTGGCATACTATTAAAAAAAATGAGTTTAATAATATATTGTTAGAAAAAGTGAAAGAAGCGCATTTGCAAAAGCCAATCCATATTTTTTTTGGGTATCTTTCCGGTAGATGGGTTTTTAGAGAAACCATACAACAGATAAATGAAATGGGTATAATAACGATAAATTTTGGTTTTGATGATACGAGTTGTTTTTGGGGCAAGAAAGAAACAACAGGGTGGAGTGGAAATGGAGAAATAGCCTCTATTTTTGATGTTTGTATTACTGCACAGAGTAGGAAGGATGTGGAAAAATATTTGTCAGTTGGCGCGACACCTTTATTTGTTCCTCCCGGGGCAAATGAGAAGGTTTTTGGGAAAGAGAGAAGAACAATTCAAAAAAATATACCCGTTAGTTTTATAGGACAAAACTACGGTATCCGTACCGGGATTATTGAAATGCTAAAAAAGAATGGAATCCCTGTTTATGCAAGAGGCAAGGAGTGGCCTGAAGGTGAGGTTTCACAAGAAGAAATGATTAGAATTTATCATAATTCATTTATTACTTTAGGATTTGGATATACGAAAGATGCAAAAGCAATGAAAGGCAGAGACTTTGAGGTTCCAATGACCGGAGTTGCATATTTAACCACTTATAATGAAGAATTATCCAATTATTTTGAACTGGACAAAGAAATTCTTTTTTATCGAAATGAAAAAGAACTTCTAAAGAGAGTAAAGTATTATATTGCCCATCCCGAAGAAACTATAAGGATTGGTATTAATGCGAGAAAAAGGGCGCTTAGAGAACATACATGGGAAAAACGTTGGTTGGAAGTTTTGAAAGTTTTGGGAGATGGAGACCTGCAAAGTGAATTGGCAGGTAGGTACGGAAAAGGGGAAAAGGTTGAGGCGAGTCTGTCCGAGACGGATTCAACTTGTCAAATTAGAGAAATTGTGGCATTGCATTCAAAAAAAGAAAATTTGGAATATCCGATAAAAAAGATAAATCTTGTTGGTGTTTTTAGTAACAAATGGGGAGTCGAATATCATGTTTTAGATGCATTTCAACAGCTTGGGTATGAAATAAAGACTTTTGATTCCCGTAAAGAAAGTCTTTCAAATGTTATTTATTCATCTGCCGATATAACAATAGTATTACAGGGACACGGTATTCCCCCGGGGGTGATCAAATTCTTCCCAAAACCTACTGTTGTATGGTATGGTGAATTAATTCACCAGCGTTCTGAAATTGCTGACTGGAGGTCAAAAATAAACGCAGAAAACCTTAAACAAAATATATCAGCTTTTGATATGTTCTTTCATCACGACTATAGCGCACTTAATGAAATAAGAGAACTCGGTGGAAAGAATGTATTTTGGGTAAGTACCTCAGGAGTAAATCCTAAAATACATAAAAAGATAGATACCCCTAAAATATATGATATTGGCTTTTCAGGACTTATTTCCCCTCGCAGGCAAGAAATATTGAATTCTCTCCAGAAAGAAGGAATTAACATAGTTTATAAAAGCGTATATGGAGAAGAATTAAATTGTTTTATCAATCAATGTAAGATTTTTCTCAACCTTCACTTTACAGAGTTGTTAAATACAGAGACACGGCTGCATGAAATTCTTGGAACAGGGACTTTTGCACTTACAGAAGAGATTTCAATGCCGGATATGTTTGCAAACGGAAAGCATCTGATTTATTGGAAAGTGCACGATTTTGATGATCTGGTGAAAAAAATTAAATATTATTTAGAAAATGAAGATGAAAGGGAGCATATAGCAAAAGCAGGGTACCAATTAGTCCATCAACATTATAGATATGTGGATAGATGTGAAAAAATATTAAGTATAGTCTCCGGGAATTGGTGCGTTCCAATTTTAAATCTCCAGGAATATGACTCCAGTCTTGGGATTATGTTTGACAAACGGGGACAAGTTACAAATAGTGTTGATAGTTTTCGACAAGCAGTTTTAAAGGAGCTTTTAGAAAAAGATGAATAAAAACAATAGTGAAATTAAAAAATTACAGACGGTTGATCATAGAGTTCCAACTATTTCATTATGTATGATGGTAAAGAACGAAGAAAAAAACTTGTCGAAATGTCTGGAAAGCGTAAAGGACTTAGCAGATGAAATAATAATAGTGGATACCGGGTCAAGTGATAGAACGGTAGAAATAGCCAAATCATACGGGGCAAAAATATATTATTTTAACTGGTGCGATGATTTTTCAAAAGCACGGAATGAAACATTGAAATATGCAACGAAAGAATGGATATTTAGTATAGATGCGGATGAATATATAGATGAAGAAAATAAGGCTAAAATTAGAGTTTTGCTCCAGAGTGCAGACTATGATGCATATGGGATTAATATCAAGAACTTTTATATAGCACATTCTCCTGCTTATGATATTAATGTGTTAATCCGTCTTTATAAAAATACCCATGGCTTATATTATAGTGGTGTAATTCATAATGACATAGAGGAATCTATACGCAAACTTAAATTAAGAGTAAAAATTACAGATATATTTATATATCATACAGGTTATCTTCCCGGAGAATTGAAAAAGAAAAAAGGTCGTTTGAAAATATTAAGAGAATGGCATAAAAAAGAGCCTGATTCGCCCATTATTAATTTTTATCTTGCTTCAAAATACCACGCAATGGGGTATGAAAGTTCGGCAATAAAACATTTCCGTAAAGTTATTGATTCGGATACGCCGTATGCACATTTTCGATTATTCTCATATATATATATAATAGATGCGTATAATGGGAAAAAAGATCCAGATAATGCGTTGGAATGGTGTAGCAAGTCAATTAAGTTATATCCCGATGAATGTATGTTTAACGTTCATGCGGCTCATTCCTATTCATTAAAGGATGAATATATTGATGCGGTAAGAGAGTTAAAAATTGCACTAAAGAAATGTCAGCTGGTTCAGCGACGATTATTTTATATGGAAATGACACCGCAGGTAATATATGAGATGCTTGGAGAAGTTTATGAGTCAGCAGGATTGAAAGATAAAGCTATATTTTATTATAACAAGACGATAGAAACGGATAGGAATTATATTGTGCCGTATCTTAAATTAAGCAGGATTTATGAGCAGCAAAATGAATTGGAAAAAGCAATGGAATCTTATAAAAACGCAATAAGTATTCAGCCCGATAATCCTGTTTTATATGTTTTATTTGGAGGGCTATTATTAAAAACTCTAAATGTAGATGAAGCATGTAATTGTTTTGAAAAAGCGATTCTACTCGGACAAAAGACTTGTGAAATATGTAATAAACTCGGATTCGGTTATATGTTAAAAGGCTTGTATGATAAAGCAATTTTTCAATTGGAAGAGGCGCTTAAATTGAATTCCGAATTTGTTCCTGCATTAAAAAACCTTGCTCTATGTTATCAGAAAGTCGGGGACGAGAATAAAGCGGTAGAGGTATTTACGAAAGTGAGAAGGCTGGAGAAACGGTGAGAGAAAGAGATATGAGTAGTGGGTGAGAAATGGGCATGCATAATGAGAGATAAATTAAAAATCCCCCGCTGGAACGGGATAACGAGCTCTAATGGTTATTACCAAAGAGTCTGTAAAAAAATTAAATATCAAATATATATATTAGAAATAAAACATGGGGAATATCTGTCAAAAAATGGCAGACAGGTGCAGAAAAGAGGAGATAAATGATGGGTGTAGGCATTAAAAATACTTCCGGGAAACCTCGTATTGCTTTTATTGCTGAACCCGGAGAATTTTCTTTTTTAGATCCAATTATTAAAAATTTATCTGTAAGGTATGAAACAAAAGTGTTTTCCGGGAATACGGCGGAAGAATTGTACGATATTATGCAATGGAGTGATGTTTCCTGGTTTGAATGGTGTAAACCTATTTTGGCTTATGTGACACAGAGACCTAAAATATGTAAGGTTGTTTGCCGGTTGCACAGTTATGAAACGTATACGGGAACGCCTTCAATGGTGAGATGGGGAGGAGTTGATAGGTTGATCTTTGTTGCCAATCATATAAAAGAAAAAACGAAAAGATTAGTGCCTTTTCTTGAAGAAAAAGTCGACACTGTTGTCATTCCTAATGGAGTGGACGTGGATAATTTTGCATTTAAAGATAGAAAACCGGGATATAATATTGCATTTATCGGAGATTTCCGTCCCGCGAAAAACATTCCCTTGTTATTACAGTGTTTTAAGGAAATAGTTAACCTGAACCCAAAATATAAATTACATATTGTCGGACGATGCAATGATGATTATCCTCCTGCACTTGAAATAAAAGATTATTTCGACCATATAATTAAGTTGTGGCATTTGGAAAAGAACATAACTTTTTATGGGTTTATAAAAGATATAAATAACTGGTTAGAAGACAAAAACTTTATTATTTCTACAAGTATCCGAGAAAGCCAGGGAATGGGAATAATGGAAGCTATGGCAAGAGGGATAAAACCTATTATTCACTATTTCCCGGGGGCAAATGAGATTTATCCTGAGAAATATTTATTTGAAACACCTGAAAAATTTAGAAAATTGGTGTTTTCGAAAGATTATAAATCAATAGAATATAAAGAATTTATTGATGAACATTATTCATCAGAGAAGCAATTGAAAACTGTAAATAAACTTGTAGAGGATTTGATAAGAAAATAAAACAGCAAAAATACTGGATTCCCGCTTACACGGGAATGACGAGTAAGGGTGGGAAACCAGTTCTAAGCAAGCTAAAGGCTCGGGAACAAAAGAAGAATAGAAGTTGATATTGAAGAATAAGCAAGGGGAACTTTTATATGAAAAAACAAAGCATATCCCTATGTATGATTGTAAAAGATGAGGAAAAGAATTTACCAAGATGTCTGGATAGTTTTAAGGACTTAGTAGATGAGATAATAGTAGTAGATACCGGTTCAAGTGATAAAACGGTAGAAATAGCCAAATCATACGGGGCAAAAGTATATTATTTTAAGTGGTGCGATGATTTTTCGGCAGCGAGGAATGAGTCATTAAAATATGTTACAAAAGAATGGATACTAATTATAGATGCGGATGAGTATATAGATGAAGAGAATAGAAAAAAAATAGAAACATTGCTGCAGAATCCTGAATATGATGCGTATGCAATTAGTACGAGGAATTTTTTTATCCCCTATTCTCCTGCTTTTGATGTTAACATATTAATAAGGCTTTTTAAAAATATTCCCGGGATTTGTTATAGTGGTGTGATTCACAATGATCTGGAAGAATCTATGCAAAAACTTAAAATTAAAGTAAAAATAATGGATATATTTATATATCATGTGGGTTATCTTTCCGGAGAATTAAAAAAGAAGGAAGGACGTCTAAAAATATTAAAAGAATGGTATAAAAAAGATCCTGATTCCCCTGTTGTTAATTTTTATCTTGGTTCGAAATACCACGCGATGGGGGATGAAAATTCGGCAATAAAGCATTTCCATAAGGTTATTAGTTCTGATGTTTCATCTCCACATTTTCGATTATTCACACATATATATATAATAGATGCGTATAATGGAAAAAAGGAGCCGGATAAGGCATTGGAATGGTGTAGCAAGTCAATTAAGTTGTATCCCGATGAGTGCATGTTTAATGTTCATGCTGCTCACTCTTATTCAATAAAGGAAGAATATATTGATGCGGTAAAAGAGTTAAAAATTGCGTTAAAGAAATGTCAACTCATTCAACATAGATTATTTTATATAAAAATGACGCCGCAGGTAATATATGAGATGCTTGGGGAAGTTTATGAATCAGCAGGATTGAATGATAAAGCTATCTTTTATTATAATGAGGCAATAGAAACGGATAAAAATTATGTTGTGCCGTATCTTAAATTAAGCAGGATTTATGAACAGCAAGATGAATTAGAAAAAGCAATGGAATCTTATAAAAACGCAATAAGTATCCAACCGGATAATCCTGTTTTGTATGTTTTGTTGGGAGAATTATTGTTGAAGATTCTAAATGTAGACGAAGCATGTGATTGTTTTGAAAAGGCGATTCTACTCGGACAAAAGGATTGTGAAATATGTAATAAACTCGGATTCGGTTATATGTTAAAAGGATTGTATGATAAAGCAATTTTTCAATTGGAAGAGGCGCTTAAATTGAATCCCGAATTTGTTCCTGCATTAAAAAATCTTGCTCTATGTTACCAGAAATCCGGAAATGAGAATAAAGCGATAGAAATATTTACAAAAGTTAAGGGAATAGAGAAGGGGAAAGTAAATAGACAAGGGGATGCTCCAGCAGAGGTGGATAACAAACTCTAAGGATTACATCCAAGAGCTGGTAAGAAATCCCTCATCTGGCCCAGCTAAGTGAGTATCCGGCACACAAGTTCAATGAAGAATTGAATATCAATTTGTAGGGAACGCATATATGCGTTCCCTACAAATTATATAATAGTTCTGCACATACCCGTTAAGTCGCATTTATATACAGGTTTCCGGTTATTTATTTTCGGGTATGAAAAAATAATTTAAGGTTTTTTAATTTTTTTCTAAAGTTTTGGGGAAAGTAAGCGATAATCAATTCAGGAGGTGATGGAAAATTAAATGCCATTCGGAGACTTAGCGAGAATCCGCACCAATATGGGTGCGATGAATGCATCAAACGCCTTGAATGCAGTTAACCGTGAGTTAGGTACTCACCAACTCAGAATTGCCACAGGCAAAAGGTTAAACTCAGCAGGCGAAGGTCCGGCAGAATTTTCTATTGCAAAAGAGTTAGAGGGAACAGCATTGAGGTGGCACAAAGCACTTACAAACGTGCAAGACACCCAAAATCTTTTTATTACTGCAGAAACAGGTGCAGTAGCGATTAAGGATATGCTTACTCAGATGTCAGTCCTTGCAGAAGGGGCAGCATCTGACTTGCTGTCAACAACTGACAGAGCAAATGTCCTGGCTGAACTCAAATCTCTTGCAAATGAAATAAACCAGACTGTAGAACAGACTCAGTATAGAGGCTTGCATCTGTTGAAAGGTAGCTATTCTACCAACAGGTCAACATGGGTTGGTACAACGAGCGATTCAGCGACAAGCAAACTCTCATTCACGGTTCACAATTTAGCAAGTGGACTAACTTTCAAACAGTTAACGGGAGTTGCCTCTATTACTACGATGAGCGTTTCTACTATTACGGCAGCAAGTTCATTACTTGCGTCACTTATAACCGCTGTTGCAAAAGTAGATAAGTCCGCTGTTAATATCATCGGAACTTATGAAGAGCGTCTATTAGTGAAGGAAGGAAGAATTGCTCAGCATGAATCAGATGTTTGGGCAACTTATTCAAGAATAATGAACGCTGACATGGCTGAGGAACAGTTGGCTGTAACGAAGTATACAATATTGCAGCAATCTGCAATAGCCGGACTTGCACAGGCGAATACAGCGCCTTCATTCGTACTCGGATTGCTTGGTAAATAAAGGACAATGAAAAACAATAAAACAATTGCTACAGGTGGAGAGGATTTCTTCTTCCCCTGTAGCATTGTTTTTTGGTTAGAGGACAAAGGATTTGTCCCCCAGCACAAATTTGGGATAATCCCGTCCAAGGCGGGATAAAGGAGAAAAAATGAGAACAATGCCAGGTTATGCGTCAGACACTTTTCTGAAAGAAGAAATTATGGGGTTATCAAAAGAAGAGTTGATAGCAAAATTATATGATATAGGAGTATCAGCATGTATAGCGAAAGATAAAGGAAAAACTTTGGCAGTAATTGCCGAACTTATAGATTCTTTAAATTTTGACCACGGAGAAATACCTGCAAGACTTTTTAGACTTTATCAATATGCTATGGCGGAAGCGAGAAAAGGTCATTTCGGTGAACCAATGCATATATTACAAGGACTTAAAGAGTCATGGATCAAGGCTTTTAATCTTCAAAAATTTAGCGAAGGACTATAAAAAAATAATGGACTTGGAAAATCAAGTCCCTACATAATAAAAAATTGACAGATTAAAAAAAATGAGGTAATAAGGAAAAAATGGCAAGCACATCGTCGACTGGTTCTGTCTCAAGTGCTCTGGATAGTATGATTCAAACTTACAGAACACAGCTTGAGCAACCTCTTACTTTACTGAAGGCGCAAAAATCAGTAATTCAATCTACAAATTCAGTTTTATCAAGCTTGCTTTCTAAATTAAATGTATTAAAAAGTCAGGCATATGCTATAAAAAATACTACTGAAGGAGCTAATTCTTTTAATAGCAAATCAGCAAATTCTTCGGATACTGATGTTGTTACTGCATCTGCCGGGAGTACCGCAGTGGCCGGGAATTATAACACTTCAATATCCCAGTTAGCCAAAAATTCAATTCAGGTATCGGATAAATTCACAAATACGGCAACAGATATATGGGGAAATTTAAGTTTAGGTGCCGGGACATATAAATTTAACGTGCTTAAAGAAGGTGTTGCAAGTGGCAATATTGCAGTAACCGTTGCAGCGAGCGATACAAATGAAACAATTCTGACAAATATGGCAACTGCTATAAATGCAGCTCAGAATTCAATTCAGGCATCAGACAGGTTTACAAGTACAGAAACGGATATATGGGAGGCTTTAGATTTAGATGCGAATGAAACATATGGAGAAAACCCTGGAGATGTCGGGGAATATAAGTTTAAAGTGCTTGTAGAAGGAGTTGCAAGTAGTGATATTGCGGTAAACGTTTCTGCAAGCGATACAAACGATACAATTATGGACAATATGGCAGCGGCTATAAATGCTGCAGACACAAGGGTTACTGCGACTGTGACGCATCCTACTTCCGGGACATCAAGAATTACAGTTATGAGTAAAGAAACAGGTAATGATTATACCGTTACTCTTGAAGATGTAACAGGGAACCTTGTTGGGAGTAGTTCACATAATACTACCGGACTTGGCAGGACAACACAAAAGACAGATACAGCAGGTGGCGCCGGATATGCAGATTCAGGAGTTACTGCGACTGTCGTTCATCCGACCTCTGATACAGCAAGACTTACAATTATGAGTAAAGAAACAGGTAATAATTATACCGTTACTCTCCAGGATGTGACAGGAAATCTTGTTGGGGATGGTTCCCCGAATACTACCGGACTTAATAGGATAACCAAAAAAGATGCGATAGATGGAGAAGGCGGTTATGTGTACGCAGAAGATGAACTTAATTCTAAATTTATTATTAATACGGAATCTATGGAACGGCAATCAAATACGGTTACGGATGCAGTTACGGGACTAACATTGAATTTAATAAAGGTTCAGACTTCACCAACGGTAACTATTACGGTTGGTTCCGATACCGAATCAGTAAAAGCAGAAGTTCAAGCATTTCTAAGTGCATATAATAATGTGGTTAATTATCTGGATGAAGTAACAAAGACTCGTAAATTAACTGAAGGAGAATATGACAAAGGTCCGCTTTCCGACAACTCTATTTATAGAATGTTGTATTCAAATTTGAGGAGATATATGTCAGAAAAAGTTGTCGGCGTGGCTAATACCGGTTATGAACAACTTCCTCAAATAGGTATAACCGCCGATTCAAATGGGAATTACTCGATTTCGGATACTAATAAATTTGAAAATGCTCTTGCAAATAAAGCTTCCAATGTATCAGAATTATTTCAATTAATTACCGGGGATACCGGATATGGAAAAGCATCAAAATTGTATGATTATGTTGATAATTATGTTAAGAGTGGTGGTTATGTAGGAAAAAGTATAAGTGGTCAGGATAGTAAAAGTAACTACCTTGATATTAGAATTACGTCAATGCAATCAAGAATAGATAAGAGAGTAGAGGCATATACAAAACAACTTGCACAAATGCAAGTTATGATGACTCAATACCAGAGCCAATATTTATCTATGCAGTCGTTTTTAAGCGCTGCAACAGTTTAATCTAAGGGCTAAAGCCCAAGGAACTTCTTGTAATGAAGGAGGAGAGAAAATGGAAATAAATACGTCCCCCACTTTTTATATAGTGTCTCCGGGTATGCATTCAAATGGGAGAGAAATTCCAGTTTATAGGATTCAAGACTCTAAAACCGGTGAAATAGTTAAACAAATTCCATCGGAAGAGGATATTGCAAGGAAAGAAAGACTTGCGAATAGCATGACAAAGATGTTTCCCGTGGATGCTTAATATATATAATAAAGTGTTATAATATTTGGAATTATAGATATGTAGATAATTTTTTAGTTTATTATATATATAAAGCAGGAATAATTAAATAATGAAGAGAAGTAGTTCTGTCAGGGTAGAATTTAGGTCAAAAGAGTTTATAACTTGGAGGGGATAGAAATGGAAATAAACACTTCTCCTACTTTTTATGTGGTAGTTCCAGGAATCCATTCAAATGGGAGAGAAATTCCGGTTTATAAGATTAAGGATCCAAAGACTCATGAAGTGGTTAAACAAGTCCCATCAGAAGAGGATATTGCAAGGAAAGAAAGACTTGCTGATAGTATGAAAAAGATGTTTCCTCTGGATGCATAACATAAATAAGGTATTGAAAAATCGAATCTATTCTATATAGATCTTTGATATATTTTGTAGCATCCCCTTATACAAATTATGACAATAATAGAACTTTATTCAAGGATATTTAATAATAGTTGAAATTCTTGTTGACAAAATAGTAAGTATAAGATATTAAACGACAATATGGTCAGAATAATGGGAAAGAAAGTCGGAATGACTCAAATTTTTGAAGAAGATGGTACTGTTGTTCCCGTAAGCGTTGTTGAAATGAAGCCCAATACGGTGATTTATCGCAAGACAGCTCAGAAAGAAGGCTATAATGCGTGTGTATTAGGGTATGGAGAAAAGAAACATCCTAATAAACCTTATGCAGGAGAGTTTAAAGCTCTTAATATTAAACCGACGCAAGTTCTTTATGAAGTTAGGAATGCACCTGAAGATTGGGTAATAGGTAGTCAGCTTGGCGTAACGGTTTTTTCGGGCACTCAAAGGGTGAACGTTGAAGGCTGTTCAATCGGAAAAGGTTTTGCGGGTGGGATGAAACGATATGGATGGAAGGGTGGACCTGATGGTCATGGTTCTAAGTTTCATCGTAGACCTGGGTCAGTAGGAACAGCAGAACCGGGGGAGACAGTAAAAGGGCATCCATTACCGGGAAGAATGGGTAATGAGAATCAGACTACTGCCAATCTGAAACTTGTGAAAATTGATGAGCCTAAAAATTTACTTTTTATTCGTGGGGCAATACCCGGAGCTAAAAATTCTTATGTCCTTGTAATTCCTCGAAAGAATAAAATAATTCCGCCAAAGCAGGACGTTGCAAAAGCTCCACAATCTTCTTCTGCTCGACGAAAATAGCGTCTACTACATAAAAAGTTCCTCTTTATTTAATTTTAATTAGAGAAACGGGGAGGATGTTATGTTATTACAGGAATTAACGGGCATTGAATTCATAAATTGTAAATTACAACAAAAAGACAAATCTAAAGCAATAAAAGAACTCACGGATACGTTTGTAAAAACTGGTTTTTTAACGAATCCAGAAGATTTTATTAAAGCCATTGAAACCCGGGAACAATTAGAAACAACCGGTATTGGCGATGGTATAGCCATTCCTCATGCAAGAACCACTGGTGTGAAAGTATTAAAAGTTGCAATTGGGATATCTCCGGAAGGGATATCTTACAACTCGTTGGACAACAATCCCGTGCATATAATTTTTATGATTGCGGCACCGGAAGATATCGGTAAAACATATTTACAAGCTGTAGCGAAAATATCAAGGTTGTTAAAATCAAATACTATTCGGCAGGCATTAATAAAAGCAAGCAGCCCGGAAAAGATTATGGATGTGATAAAAGAATTTGATAACATATTACCGGAAAGTCTGGAAGTGCAGACTCAAGGGGGAAAAGTAGTTTATAACAACAAATAGAGATGTGGTTATTGATTATAATTTTACACAAAGAACAGTGGCTTGACGATTTGCTTTCGTGTCTTGTAGAAGTCGGAGTTGAGTCTGCTTTTGTAGGGGACATAAAGCAGATGAAGGATGTTCTTGCTCAGGAAGTTCCAATATTTGCAATGTTTAAAATGGGAGCAAAAGATAAACCGGGTTCAAAAACGATTTATGCATTAACGGATATTCCTGATGTTGCAAAAGAAATAACGGGAATTTTAAGAGCAGTTGGATTGGACTTTGAGAAAAAAGGAGTAGGGAAAATAATTACATTGAAAGTTGATTCAGTAGTAGGAGCAGTAGAAGAAGATGAAATATAATACAATTTTTTTATAAATTAGTTGACAGTAAGATTATTTGTGTAAAAAATAGACTTAAATAATTTAAAGGGGGAAAAATGGAAAAAGAGAGTTTAGATTTTTTAAGGAGTTTTATAAATTCGGTCAGCCCTTCAGGTTTTGAAGGGGAAGCTCGGAAAATATGGAAAGACAGAACTAAAAAATTTACGGATGAAGTATTTACGGATGTTCACGGAAATGCGATGGGAGTATTAAATAAGACTGGAAAACCAAGAATAATGCTTGCCGGGCATATGGATGAAATCGGATATATGGTAAAATATATAAACAAAGATGGATTCATATATTTCTCTTTAATAGGTGGATTTGACCTTCATTTGTTACCTGGTGAAAGAGTATGGATTAATACAAGCAAAGGTAAAATACTTGGCGTAATCGGAAGACCACCCATTCATTTATTAAAAGAAGAACAAAGAAAGAAAATAGCCGATATCGGAGATTTATTTATAGATATAGGAGTAAAAACAAAAGCGGAAGCAGAAAAATTGGTTAGTATCGGTGACCCTGCGGTTCCGGCGGTGGAATTCGAAGTGTTGAATAAAGATAGAGTTGTCGCAAGAGGATTTGACGATAAAGGTGGAGCATTTATCGTATCAGAGGTTTTAAGAAATCTTTCAAAAAAGAAAATAAAATCAAGCGTTTTTGGAGTTGCAACTGTTCAGGAAGAGATTGGTTTAAGAGGAGCAACGACTTCTGCTTTCCGTGTATCACCGGATGTCGGCATAGCAATAGATGTTACATTTGCTTCTGATTATCCCGGAACGGAAGAAAAAAATGGGGATATAAAAATCGGTAAAGGGCCAGTTATATCTAGAGGTCCCAACATAAATCATAAAGTTTTTGAAATACTCGTTGATGTTGCTAAGAAAGAAAAAATACCATACCAGATAGATGCAGCACCAAGAGGTACGGGAACGGATGCCAACGCAATTCAATTGACAAAAGAAGGTGTGGCAGCGGGACTTGTTTCCATACCAAATAGGTATATGCACAGCCCGGTAGAACTCGTATCTCTTAATGATATCGAAAACATAGTTAAATTATTGACCGGGTTTATAATGCGGATAGACGAGAAAACGAATTTTATACCGTAAGTAAAATATCGCGTAGTAAATAATGTTTTAAGGAGAAATATGGGAAGAAGTGTTTTGTTAGTTGTAGGTATAATAGTTTCTTTTTTAGGATGTTCTTCTAAATTATCACAGGAAGGAACTCATAAGAAAACTTACGATAATAGCGTTTACAAAGTAAGAGCGGCTCGTTACAGATGTGCTTATAAAGAGGTTAGGAATGCCGTTTATTCGATAGTTGCGGAACAGTTTTCCATTACGAAAGAGACGGAAGGACATATAGAAGCCGATTATAAACCTGTAAATATACAACAAAGAGTTAGAGTTATCGTAGAAGTTTTAGGGGACAGTCTTTATCGTGTAGCGATTCGGTGTCCACGCCAGAAAGAGTCGAAAACAATGGAAAAAGTTCCTGATACTACTAAAACGAGTTATCATCTTGAGTATAAAGCATGGAAAGATACGGAAGATGATACTGAACTTGCGGACAAGTTTTATTACTCGCTTTATGACAGATTGAAAGAATACGAAGTGAAATAAGGGGGAATAAATGAAAAGATTTGTGGGAATATCCTGTGTCGTTTTGCTAATAGGATTAGTTGGAAGTTTAGTCGGTGAAGATAAAATAGTTATTGAACCTTCTTCTCCAATCGAAAAGAAAGTAGTCGAAAAAACAATTAATATTGATGGTACAACAGAGGAAGCTCCCGCTAAGAGAGTGCAAATAACACAAAAACTTAAAAAATCAATACTTGATACTCTAAAAGTAGATGGTTCGGAAATAGCCACTATTACTATGGGAAACGGCGATAAGATTTATATGAAATTTTTTCCTGAAGATGCTCCGAATACCGTAAAGAATTTTATTATGCTTGCAAACCTTAATTTTTATGATGGGTTAACGTTTCATCGTGTTGAACCGGGATTTTTAGTGCAAGGTGGAGATCCCGCAGGAAATGGTACGGGTGGCGCAGGGTATAATATTAAAGCCGAATTTAATTCAAGACGGCATATTTTGGGAACGGTAGCTATGGCAAGGGCAGAAGACCCGAATTCCGCCTCATCACAATTTTATGTTTGCTTGCAGGCGATACCGTCATTGGATGCTACCGGGAATAGATATACCGTTTTTGGACAGATAATCAGAGGAATGGATGAAGTAAAAGGAATCCGGGTTGGAGATAAAATCAGAAGTATAAGAATTGAACCTAAAAATTATGCCGAATTACAGATTATATGTAAGGGCGACCCCGTATGCGCTATATATACTGCGCCGACAATTAAAAGTATAACATTGCCCGATTATCCTGCTTCGGAATCAAGCTTAAAAGGCTCGGAAGGGAGAATAAATCTAAGACTTCATATAAATAAAAAAGGAGAAGTGGAAGATGTAAAGTTTTTACCTTCGGATATAACATATGACCAACCTCATGTAAAGGCTTTAGTTAAAAATTGGGTATTTACCCCTGCTAAAATAGGTGAAACCGTAATAGAGGACAATATTAATTTACCGATAGAATTTAAAGTTATAAACGATAAACAATGTGAAATAAGGTGCGCAAATGAACAAAAACTTATTAATCTCTAATAGAGGAAGTGTTATACCTGCTTCTCCTATAAGGAAACTCATTCCTTGTGCAGACGAGGCAAAATCAAGGGGTATAGAAGTTTATCATTTGAATATCGGACAGCCCGATATTCAAACTCCCTCGTATTTCTGGAGAGCTATACAGGGATATGGAGAAAAAGTCCTTGCTTATGGACCGTCTAATGGGTTATTGGCATTAAGAAAAGCAATTGCAACTTACTATAATTCATTCGGAGCAAAAAATATAACGACAGCTAATGTTTCTATAACTACAGGTGGCTCTGAAGCAATATTGTTTGTTTATATAATTCTTGCAGATAAAGGAGATGAGTTTCTCATCCCTGACCCTTGTTATGCAAATTACATATCCCTTGCGGCAATAGCAGAAGTGAAATTGGTTCCTATACTTACGAAAGTAGAAGAGGGTTTCCATTTGCCGGAAGAAGAAGAAATTGAAAAACTGATAACTCCAAAAACAAAAGGAATTATAATATGTACGCCGAATAATCCTACAGGAACGATATATTCAAAAGATGAAATGATGCGTGTTGCTAGAATAGCGGAAAAACATAATATTTACCTGATATCCGATGAAGTTTACCGGGAATTTTTATTCGATGGCAGGAAACATACAAGCGTATTTAATTTGCCGGGCGAGGATGAATATAAAATCGTGATTGATTCCGTTTCAAAGCGTTTTAGCGCTTGCGGAGCAAGAATTGGTTGCGTAGTTTCTACGAATGAAAATATCTTAAAAGGAATTATGAGATGCAGTATGTCGAGACTTTGTCCCCCGACGATTGAACAGGTTGGTATGGTTGAATTATACGGAAGAATGGATGATATTATACCGGAAATGATGAAAGAATATGAATTGCGTCGAAATGTCGTTTATGAAGAAATACAGAAAATTCCGGGCGCGTTCGCTACTTTGCCGGAAGGCGCATTTTATATGACTTGCAGGTTGCCGGTAGAAGATGCGGAAAAGTTTACCCAGTGGATGCTGACGGATTTTAGCGTGGATGGAAAAACTACTATGATTGCCCCGGGTGAAGGGTTCTACGTTACGCCTGGCAGGGGTAGAAATGAGGCACGAATTGCGTACGTTTTGAAAGAAAAAGAACTGCGTGATGCAATGAGAATTCTACGCGAAGGTATTAAAAAATATCAGACGGAAAATAAGTAAACACTTGAAACAATAGCAGGACGATATATTCCAGAATGAGCCTAAAACTTTTTAATACGTTAACCAGACAAAAGGATGAGTTTATCCCTATAGTTGCAAAAAAAGTTGGGTATTATTCCTGTGGCTTGACCGTTTATAATTATGCGCATATCGGAAATTTAAGAACTTATATTTTTACGGATACTTTACGCAGAGTCCTCGAATATAACGGTTACGAAGTTAACCATATAATGAATATTACGGATGTCGGACATCTGGCTTCTGACCAGGATGAAGGAGAAGATAAAATAGATAGGGAAGCCCAAAAAACTAAAAAATCTCCTTACGAAATTGCAGAGTTCTATACACAGGCGTTTCTTAAAGATATGGAAGAATTGAATATTAAAAAACCCAAATTGATGTGCAAAGCTACCGAACATATACCCGATATGATTGCATTGATAGAAAAACTTGTAAATAAAGGTTACGCATATGTTACTAAAAATGCCGTTTACTATGATACTTCAAAATTCAAAGATTACGGGAAACTTGCGCGGCTAAACCTTGATGGTCAAAACTCAGGTGCAAGAGTGGAAGTTGAGCCGGAGAAAAGAAATCCGTTTGATTTTGCTTTGTGGAAAATAAACCAGCCGAATCATATTATGCAGTGGGATAGTCCGTGGGGGAGAGGGTTCCCGGGATGGCATATTGAGTGTTCGGCGATGTCTATGAAATATCTTGGCGAAACATTTGATATTCATTCCGGCGGGATAGACCATATTCCGGTACATCATACCAATGAAATAGCCCAATCTGAAGGCGCTACCGGGAAAAAGTTCGTTAATTACTGGGTTCACGCAAATTTCTTGCAGATTAAAGATACGAAGATGAGTAAAAGCCTGGCTAATTTTTATACACTACAGGATTTAAAGAATATGGGGTTTGACCCGATGGTTTTTAAAATGTTTGTTTTAATGGCTAAATACAGGGCAGAATTGAGTTTTACGGATGAAGCTTTAACGGCTGCAAAAACGGTATTAGAATATATTTATAATTTTGTTACTCAAATGGGTAGTTTGGATGACGTCATCCAAACTGGTGATGAAGATTGGGTTAAGGGCTATAAAGAGAAATTTCTTGAAGCAATAAATGATGATTTAAATACTCCGCAGGCGGTGGCTGTAGTTCTGGAAATTATTCAGGAAGCCTATAAACGTAAGCATTTCAGGGTTTATGAGACATTATTAGATTTTGATAAAGTTTTAGGCATAAGAATAAAAGAAAAAAGAGAATCTACAAAAAAAGAGTTGCCGGATGAAATTAAAACATTGATTGCTGAAAGGGAAAACGCAAGAAAGAGCAAAGACTGGGCAAAATCGGATGCGTTAAGAAAACAGATTGAAAGTTCTGGTTATATCCTCGAAGATACCCCGGAAGGAATGCGCTGTAAGAAAAAAGAATGAAGCGCGAAAGTATGAAATTTTTTGAATACTAAAAATAAAAAATATGAAAAAACATATTACCATAATTTTTATAATCTTTTTATTTGTTTTATTGGGCGGAATTACGAATGCAAATCAACTGGATGTACTGCGTCGGGGAATTAAGCAGTATGGTCCACAAGCTATGGGATTAAGTGCCCCGGGAACAAAATTAAATATGCCAATTCATACGAGTCCTTTCGCCTTTATTAAAGATATGGAATTAAAAAATAAGAACTTAGCCGAATTCAAATTTAATAAAGGAGACTGGGTGATTAGTTCATCTTTTTTAATCACGCATGATACTACAATTAATAACAATATTGTGTTAATTGGGAACGGACAGCTTATAGTCCGCAGTTGCTCTCTTTGTGTAAAAGGTTGTATATATTCGATACAAAATTCTTTATTTTCTATAGACAGTGGTACGTTAATAATGCCACAGGAATATGTATACCAGTTTGGATTCATCTCTATAGATTCTTCAAAAATAGAAATAAAACATTCAACGTTAAATTCCTCTAACTTACCTTTAGGCGGCGGTGTAGGTGGTAGTTTGGATATGACTTTAAGTGGCGGCTCTCTTGTATTTGACAGTGTGCGTATGGATAACTCGTTTGTTTCTTTCGGTATAATGGGACATAATAGTAAAATTAACGTAAGGCATACAAATAGAGCGGGAGAATTTGTGGTTATAGGAGATTCCGCCAGCGTTCATATTTCGCATTCCGATAGTATAATCGTATGGATTGGATTTCCACGTGGTTCTTCGGGAAAACTTTACGGAGATTCTTTGAATGCGAATAAATGGATTAACCATTTCACCTATCCTGATACTACGTGCAAAAGAATAAACTATTCTTTTGTGCTGGACAGTCTTACCGGGCTCAGGCTTGGTACTATGACAATGGACAGTACCAACGTGGATTTGTACAATATTGACGGCATTTTTGCCGGAAACATTTTTGAAATCCCGCTCAATGATACAATAACAGGACTTGTAGATTACTCGGAATACAGTGATTTTACTGCGCCGCTTCCCGGAAGAACATACCATCTTGTAAATTCATCGGTTAATGCATGGAATTTGTATTTTAACGCCGGGACCCAGCTTTCAATAAAGGGATCCATTTTTGGAGAATGCATTTTAAGTGATTCGGCAAAATCTACGTTTACAAATGCGACCTGTGATGGCGCTGCAGGACATATCGGGACATCGTCAGATTCTTTGCTTATTTGTTTTCTTACCTCTCTTTATACCGATGCCGTTATGGACGGTAAGTCCCTGTCTATGATGTTTTTAACTTCGATGAGCGGAAATGGGCATTTAGTCGCAAGAAATATGGCAACCGTAGTTTTGTATAACACTATTCTTCCTAATCCTATAATGATTTATGATTCGGCAACGGTATTGGTATCTGCTTTATATCCTACTTCACCGGCTTATACTAATGACAGTATCCTTATCCGCGGGAGCGCAAATATGGTTAAGGGACCATCCTCCCACTTTAATTTTGAAGGGTATAGAATTGAGTATGCATCTGCAAATAACACTTCAGCTTTTTTCCCGATAACCGGTAAAATAACGACTCCTGTAGACAATAGCAAGCTCTGCAAATTTTCGACTTACGGGTTAAACGCCGGAGTTTATATAATCAGACTATGGTATTTCTTCTCAACTTTTGGAACTAATGACAGTTTTAATTTCGATAATTCGATTTATTTAAACTGGCAAAATGTGGCTGAAGATAAAACACTTAAAACATTGTCGTTTTCTGTTTTGCCTGGCGTATTCAATAAACAAGTTAGCATAAATTATGTCATTCCAAACCCGGCAGAAATAGATTTATCCATATATAACATATCCGGAGAAAAAGTGGCGACAATTGATAAAGGGATGAAAAACGCAGGCGAATATACGGTTAAATGGAATGGTAAAAAATTTGCTAACGGGACTTATTTTTGCGAGTTAAAAACAGGAGACAAAATCTTGCCTGCAAAAAAAATGGTGCTGTTGAAATAGAAGTTCTTTTTCAACGACAGGAATATTTAATGGGCTTAAGTGAAGATGCTTCTTGTGTTTGCATATCCCTTTTTAAAAATTTATTCCTCAAAAGATAACTTCAAAATTAGCCCAGCGGAGCTGGATATCCGCCTGAGGCGGACTAAAGGCTAAAGCCTAAGGGCTTCTATATTATTGTTATTTTTATTGGAGTCCCGATAAATCCAAATTCTTTCCTGAATTGAATTTCAAGAGTTTTTCTTGTTTTGTAGTTTGTGAGCTTTTTGTTCTTGGATATTATCCTGATGGCAAATGTCGGCGGTGCAACGTCTACCTGGGATACTTTTATTAACTTTAATGCAAGAGTAAACGCTCTCAATTGTTTACGGGTAAGTTTTAAACGGCAGTTTTCCGCAACGGTTAATGCTGTCTTAAGCGGCTCATATAAATCGGTTTTATTTAAAGCGGATAAATACGTAATGGGAACAAATTTTGTATAATTTAGAGTCTTTTCGCTAAACCCAATCCCGAGGTCTTTTTTATTTGCTGCTATTACAATCCCTTTCCCGTATTCGAGAACGGTGTTAATAATCCTTTTATCCTGGTGGGAAATTTGGTCGCTGGCATCAATGAAAAGTATGGCGACATCACATTTAAGTATGGATGCATCCGTCCTGACTGATGAGTAGTATTCTATTTGCGAGTCAAATTTCGTTCTCCTTCGCAACCCCGGAGTATCAACGAGTACAAATTCTTTGTCTTCATACTTCATAGTCACATCTATTGTATCAACGGTAGTCCCGGGATGTTCGTCTACGATAACCCTTTTTTCGTCTAAAAGGGCGTTTATATAAGTAGATTTTCCGACATTAGGTTTCCCGATAATGGCAAAAGTGGGTAATCTGGTATCGGCGGAGGATGGCGACTTATCTATGTATTCGGTTATTTTGTCCATAAGCCCGGATACGCCTGTTCCCTGGGTTGCGCATATTTCTATTGAAGATTTGAATCCGAGTTTGTGGAATTCCGCAACTTCCGGTATTCGTTTGTTATTATCAACTTTATTTATGACGAGTAATATTTGTTTGTTTAGTTTCCTGAGAAATTCCGTTATCTCCAAATCTATCGAAGTTATTCCCGTTTTTGCATCTACTACGAAAAGTATAAGCGTAGAAGAATTAATGGCTAGTTCTACCTGCTCTTTTACTTTATTTTTAATGGTGCTCGGATCATTCGGGAGATACCCGCCCGTATCTACTAAAAGGAAATTAAAGTCGTCTATTACAACTTTTTTGGCATTTCTGTCTCTTGTAGTTCCCGGCGTAGAATCCATAATGGCAACTCTGCTGCCGATAATACGGTTGAACAGAGTAGATTTGCCTACGTTTTCTTTACCAACTATAGTTATTATTGGAAGCATAATATTTTATTAAAGATTTGGATTGGTGTTACAATTTGTATCCTATATTCCTGAGGAATTGTTTTCTTGTTTTGACTGCATCTTCGTCTTCTATTCCTGCGGGAGATTCGCCGTCTACGACTCCGATTATTGCATTCCCCTGGGGCGTTTCTGCAATAATAACCTGCACGGCGTTAGCAGTAGCGCAAAATATCGTGCAGATTTCAGGGACGGATTTGATTGCCGGAAGAACGTTTATGGGAAAAGCATTCTTTAGAAATATTATAAAAGAATGCCCTGCTCCTATATTCATTGCATTAGTTTTGGCCAGTTCAATTAAGCTTTTATCGTTCCCGGAAATTCTAACAAGTTTTGGACCGGATGCTTCACAGAATGCAATTCCAAATTTTATATCCGGTGTGCTGGATACCAATGTTTCGTGAAGGTCTTCTACTGTTTTAATGAAATGAGATTGCCCGAGTATAAAATTGATATCTGCGGGTTTATCTATGTTTACGAGTTTGAATTCCATTTTATTTCTTCTTGTCTTTGGGTAAATCGCGTTCCCATGGTCCGTCGTATTCTGCGTCAACCGTGCAAATCGGACGCATTGGCTTTTCGCGGGTTTGCTCTTCGTAGACTTGAGCGACAAGTCCGGCTACTCTGCCGAGGAGGAAAAAAGCTTTTCCTAACTTCCAGTCAAAACCCATATCCGATACAATAGCGGCAATAGCCCCATCAACGTTTATAGGTAATGGCTTTTTTAGCCCTTTGTCACCGCCTGAGCGGGATGTTCGATTTATTTCTGTCTCTATTGCTTTCATAAGGGCAATATGTTTGTCTGCTATTTTGAGTTCATTGGCGAGAGTAAACAATTTTTGTGTTCGTGGGTCACAAGTATGAATACGATGTCCTACGCCGGGCATTCGTTTTCCTTTGAACTTAAGAAATTCAAGAAGTTCTTTTGCTGCTTTTTCGGGTTTATCTTTTGGAGCCCATTCCTGAAGTAATCTGGCGCTGTTTTCAATTGCTCCGCCGTGAACATCTCCGACTGCGAGAATTCCCGCCGCAACTGCCGTAGGTAAAGGAACGCCTGCCGATGCAACGATTCTTGATGCGAGAGTTGTGGGTGGTGTTGCCCCATGGTCAATACTGGAAGTGAGTATCGCGTCCAGCATTTTACCTTCGGATTCATTTGGAAGTTTGCCTTTTAATAAAAGAAATACTACATTTGAGAAAGAGACATTCCCGATTAAATCTTCTTGTTTGTACCCTCGAGTAACAAGATGATTAGGTTCTACTTTTGTAATTCCTGTTTTCCACATAGTTGATAAACTAACCGTTAAATGTGAATATGTCAAGAAAAAGTGTTAATTGTGAAAAGTACTTCTAAAGAAACATTTTAATTGACAGTTGGGGGAAAAGAAGGTATTTTTACATCATTAAAAAACAGGGGGAAATATGTTTAATAAAAAAGTATGTTTGATTATCAGCATTGGGCTGCTAATATCTTCAATTAGTAGTTTGGCAACTGCCCAACAGTCGAATTCTGTTATGACATGGGGCTCGAATCAATACGGACAACTTGGAAACGAATCAGGCTTCAGCAGGGAATATGCCGATACCGTTGAAGGAACATCAGACGCCGTTTCAATTTCAGGCGGCGGAATGCATTGCCTCGTTGCCTTATCAAATGGAACTATAAAAGCATGGGGAACTAATTCGTCAGGACAAGTAGGTAATGGAACGACTTATGATGCGTTGTCTCCGGATTCGGTAGTCGGTATAAATAATGCAGTAAAAGTAGATGCCGGCTTTATATATAGTCTTGCTTTATTGTCGGATAGTACGGTAAAAGCTTGGGGATGCAATAGTTCAGGACAATTGGGAAATGGTACAACTACCGACACATCACTCCCTGTTTTAGTAAACAATTTAAATAATGTTATCGCAATTGCTGCAGGTGGCGCCCATAGTCTGGCTTTATTGTCGGATGGAACAATAAAAGCATGGGGCGATAATACCTACGGACAGCTTGGACAGGGAACTATAGATAGCGCCGGAATAGATACACCGGTTACGGTTTTAGGGATAAATAATGCAATTGCCATTGCTGCCGGAGATGGCCACAGTCTTGCTCTATTAGCGGATAGCACTATAAGAGCATGGGGCTGGAACGGCGGAGGACAATTAGGAATCGGGACAACTCAGGATACAAGTTTGCCAGCTGCGGTTTTAGGAATAACAAATGCGGTAAAAATTGCCGCCGGTGTTTACCATAGCTTTGCTATTTTAACGGATGGGACAATAAAAGCGTGGGGAGATAATACTCATGGACAGCTTGGAATTGGAGCTGGATTCGTAACTGTCGATACGGCAATAAGTGTAGTTGGCATAAACAATGCGTTAAAAGTTGACGGTGCTTGGCATCATAGCCTTGCTCTGCTGTCGGACGGCACAATGAAGGCTTGGGGGACCAATGACTTTGGACAACTTGGAGATGATGGACTTGCCAGCAGGGATACTCCCGTCGTTGTCGTCAGAGTGCAAAATGGAATAGAAATTTCTGCCGGTGATGAACATAGTATGGCGCTTGGAATAATGAATTCTGTTGAAGAAAAAAATGTGGTTTGTAAAGGTATAGGAGTATCTCTTGTGAATTCTATGGTTAATAATAATATAGAACTTTTAACGACTACGAGACAAAAATTGGATTATAAAGTTTTTGATGTGTGCGGAAGAGTTATGTTGAGCGGGAATAATATGACAGTAAAGGGAAAACTAAATATAAACGCATCTCAATTGAAACAAGGAGTATATTTTATTGACGTTAAAACACTAACCGGCAATATACAGTTTAAACTGGTAAAGGTCTTGTAGAAAATTGTTGGCAATAACATAATAAAATGTTGGATAAATTGGGATGTCAGGTGTTATTTGATTTTACGGATATTATTGATGCCGTTGAATTTGTTAGAGAAAAAGGCTTTAAATGCGTAGAAATTAACCAAACAAATCCCGCGTTTTTTCCCGAAAAATATTCTCCCCAACAGAGAAAAAAGCTTAAAGATAGTAATTTTCCGATTCTCTTTCATGCACCGGAATCATTGTCTTTGTTCAATTTGCATAAAAATGTTTTGAATGAGATATTGGCAAGAATTTATGAAGTTATAGATTTTGCAGGTGAAATAGGAGCGAAAGGTGTTACTTTGCATCTTGGAACGGCTTTTACCATTAGTATAGATGGAAAGGCTGTCCCTATCCAGGGTATATTGACTTCCGAATACAAAAATACGCTGGAGTATGCATTAAAACAGTTAATAGAGTATGCAAAGGGAAAAGTTAAATTATGTATTGAAAATACCGTAAGCTTCAGATATGATATTTCACAACAGTTATTAAAAGAACTGTTAGCTGAAAACTTGTGGTTGACATGGGACCTTGGACATACAAACAGAAAAGGGAATAAAATTATAGATGAAAAATTCTTCGGCGAGTTTGTTAATAAAGTAAATACGGTTCATATTCATGACAATAACGGGATAGAAGATGAACATAAAGTTCCAGGAACGGGGATATTAGATTTTGAACGTTATTTTAAGATATTAAAACCTGTGAAGCCATATCTTATATTGGAAGTAAGACCAATAAATAAAGCGATGGAAGCGTTAGAAAGCATAACTCCTATATTGAAGAAAATTTAAAATATATAAAAATGTATAAAAAGTGGTTGACAAAATTGAATTTTGATAACACTCAATTAGTAGGTTATATTATAGTTAGAGTTATAAAGTGAGGGGGGGAAATGTTAATTTGGTTATTGATATTAAGTACACAATTACACGAACAAACGGACTGGATGGGGGGGGATGGATTAAAAGGTCCCATAACTGATTGGGGCACAAGGTATTATACCGGTGATAGTATTGCTACGGCAACGGAAGGACAGGCATCTCTTATGGCAACATCATGGGATTATACCAGTACCGGTTGGTTAAGGCATAATATAGATACCACATTAAATCTACTAAATGACCACACGCAGGGGTTTATGCCTGCAAATATAAATGGGGATGCTCTTATGGATGTTATTGGTTTTGCTAGAGATACTGTTTGGTGGTACCAGAATGACGGTAATTGGAATTTTACAAAAAAGAAGGTTGGGGCGGCAGCAGCAAGTAATAAACAGACCCCATGTACTTGGGCGGTGGATATGAATGGGGATAAGCTTTCGGATATCCTTATAGCAACGCCTACGATTGGAATCGGATGGTTTGAAAATCAAAGCAATGGTAATACATGGGTATATCATAATATAAGCAATGCTACCGGATATCATAGAGTTTCTGCAGTTGATGTTGATCGGGATGATGATATGGATGTAATTGCGGTGGATAATGCTCGTAGTGTGTGGAGAGGAAATATAGTTTTATTTCGTAGAAATGGTGCGATGTTTAGTAAGGAAGCGGTCAAAACATTTGATATGTGGGACCCTGATCAGGCATGGCGTGTGTATACTGCGGATTTTAATAACGATAAATATCCTGATATTTATGCCGTTGGAGGTCATACATACATATTCTTGAATAAAGGATCAAGTGGCCCGGGTCAATTTATTACTCCGTTTAGCTACTGGTGCCCGGATATGGCAGGCAATGTAAATGTTGACTGGGATGGTGGATGGGCGGCAGATATTAATATGGATGGCTGGATGGACATTGTAACTGCTAACCAACAGGATAATGTTGCAGGACATCCTTACGGATTTTATGGACATATAAATAATGGAACAGGTTCGGGATATTCGGTTGCTTTGTTAGATTCAACTCCGGGAGGAGAATACACTGATGGTTCTATGGCAGCAGATTTAGATTTAGATGGTTTGCCAGATATAACAGGGTCATATCGTAAAGTAGGATGGCTTAGGCAAGGACCCGCAGGAATGTTTCAACAATATGCAATAGATACTGTAGATACTGTGAAACCTATCGTTAATAACCAGTCACATTGGGTTTATGCAGCAAAATTAGGTGCCGAATGTATACCGAGTATGGATTTGTTGGTTACAAATAGAGGGGCGCATATAATTTATGAAAATAATATGCTTAAGGGGTTTGCGGATATCGGAAGTCTTGAGTCTTCGATATTAAAACTTGGAACAGTAGGTTCTCCCTATACGAAATTATTGTATTTTGGGTGGGATGCATGTGTCCCGGATTCTACTACGCTTAAATTGTATTGGAGGACTACTACTGATACCATAGGCGACAGCATACTTTCTAAGGCATGGAACGGACCGTATTATACGGTGAGTAGCGCTGAAAGTATTGCATTGCCGGCAGTCCCTTGCCCGAAATATTTCCAGTATAAAGTTGAGTTCTTGCCAACAGTTAATGATTCTGAAATAGCGGCTTTATATAGGGTATGGATGAGAGATACAAGTTGTCCTTTCGGAATACAGGAACCCCAACAACTTACGGAAAATAAGACTGTTATAAGAATTATAGGTGAAAATAAAATCCTGCTTTCTGCCGGTAAAAAAATAAATAATGCAGAATTATCTATTTACAATAGTGCAGGACAAAAAGTTAGTGTGTTGTATAAAGGACTGATGGATGTTAGAGAATATACTTTTATACCTAGACTTAAAGCTAAAGGGGTATATCTTATAATCTTATCCAGCAAAAACAATCACGATCAACAGGTAATTACAGCTACAAAATTAGTTAAATACAACTAATAGAAATTGAGTTAATTTTGGACTTTTGGAGTTTTTACATAAGTAGTAAGCGCCAATCCTGTTATTGTCCAGAAGAGTAATCCAAGTTGGAAATAATTTAAGATAGTTTGAGTGATTCCATGTAATAGCATTCCAATAACCGCAAATGTATATGCAGAAACCTCGTTATTTATTTTTAATAAGGGTATAGTAACTCGTAAAAATAGTCCTATAAGTAGTAAAAATGATGTTATTCCTAATATTCCCGATTCGCATAAGTAGTTAATATAAAGATTATGCATATCAGGATGAACCGTCTTCTCTCCTTCTCCGTATTTATCGGTTATTTCTTGTGAAGTTGCAAGTCCATAACCAGTCAAGGGGTAAGATTTCATTAATTTGGGGACAATTTTCCCCCATGTATAGGGTCTAATATTTAAACTATTTGAGGAAGTAAAAGAGTTTTTAACAAGAGCTTTAAAATCTTTTTTTATAAATCCCATAAAAATGAGTGGTATAAAGAGAAAAGGTAATCCTAATTTCCAATTTTTCATTATAAGAATAATGGGGATAAGCATTGCGATTATTATTATGCCTGTTACGCATTTAGATAGTATCAAACAAATAATACCTGCTATTGTAGATATGCCTATGAATATTTTTACTTTTATGGGTATTTTTGATAGAAAAGAAACAAAAGACAACAAGATAACAGGGATAAGGTACTCTGCTAATCTATTTGAGTTATCAAAAGTCGACCCAATCCCCCACTTATCTGTATGTATCGTGAAACTGAACCATGATGTTTTTATATGGAAGTTTAGTTTTGTAAAGTATTGAATAATACCAAAAATGGAAACGATTAACATTGATAAGGCAAATATTTGCAAAATTTTATTTCTGTCTTCTTTTTGATGGGCCATCATAATAAAAGTCAGAATATAAAATGAGAATAAGATATATCCCCCAATGCTTTGTGGCTTATCATGCGAAAAAATGACGGATAATAACATTGCAAAAACAAAGCTTAATAAGGAAAATTTTAGAATGCCGGGCGGGAGTATATTCTTGAATTTTGTTTTAATCCCCCATGAAATCAGGGCAATAAGTAAAGAAAGGTATGCTAGGGCATTAATAATGGGGAGAAATAGGATAAACATAAATATTCCCCATTTTATTGTATTATCAAGTTTGTTATTCATAACGTATTTCCCGAAAGTCAGATGATTTCTTTATTATATAAGGGCTATAGCATTATAATGTCAACTAATTTAAATTATGAACTTATTCGTATCAGGGAAACAAGTATATAGTTGACAATTTGAAATATTTTTAGCAATATCTACATATGAAATTTTTGATAATATTTATACTGAGTTTACTCGTTAATACTATTATATTTGCTCTTATAGCTAAAAAATGTGAATTCAGGCTAAGAATTAGTATTATAATAATTATATTAAACGCTATATTAACGGGGATAAGCGTAAGTTTAATTGCGCCTGTGGGTATTGCTAAAACAATTTTGTTTGAATGTTTATTTTCCTGTATATTTATCGCTCTGATAGCAGTGTATAGATTTTACAGAGACCCCGAAAGGACAACCCCTGACGTGCAAAATGCAATACTCTCGCCCGCAGACGGTTTTGTACGATATATAAAATATAATGCAAATGAGACAATTATCGGAATTACTTTAACTTATCTGGATGTTCATATAAACAGAAGCCCGATTTCAGGCATAATAAAAGATATAAAACAGGTTGGCGAAGGGTTTTTGTCTCTAAAATATGAAAAAGGAATAAAAGAAAATAGACAGGTGAAAATGACGATAGATAACGGAATATTTCAAATAGGTCTTACTCTGGTTGCTTCAAGACTGGTAAGAAAAATTCTTGTGTGGGTAAAAGAAGGACAGAAAGTGAAGCAAGGAGATAGAATAGGTAAAATTGTATTTGGTAGCCAGACGGATATTATAATACCAAAATTACCTGAACTCAAAATAAAAGTAAAAGAGAAAGAACAGGTATATGCTGGACTGAGTACATTGGCAGAGTATAAAACAGTTTAATGAAGGATTTTTTAGTTGACTAAAAAAGGATTTCAGGATAAAGAGTATAAGTTAGGATAATTATTATGATGAATTTTATTATAGGGCTTATAACCGGTGTTGTTATTGTTTTTATAATTAACTGGTTCTATAAAAAGGATGCAAAGAAGGTAGCCAATGAGCTTCTTTCATCTACCGAAACTCAAAACAAACAGGATTTAGAAACTATAATAAGCAGGATTAAAGATTCTTTCGGGGAACTTTCGTTCCAGGCTTTATCAAAAAGCACGAGTGAGTTTTTGAAACTTGCAAACGAGACTCTTTCAAAACAAACACAGACCGGTGAAAAAGCACTTGAAGGGAAAAAAGAATTGATAGACCAGAATTTAAAGAATATGAAAGACACTTTGCAGAAAGTTCAGGAGATGATAACTAATTTTGAAAAAGACAGGGAAAATAAGTTTGGGGAACTTTCCACCCAGTTAAAACTTACTGCTGAACAAACAGGGAAACTACAGGAAACAACTCATCAATTACGAAGCGCATTGGCAAGTACAAAATCGCGTGGACAATGGGGTGAGCGTATGGCTGAAGACGTATTGAGGTTGTTTGGATTTATTGAAGGTATTAATTACCTAAAGCAAAAAGCATTAGAAACAGTGAGTAAACGACCTGACTATACTTTCTTATTGCCACAGGGACTTAAAGTAAATATGGATGTTAAATTCCCTCTGGATAATTATCTCCATTACCTTGAAGAAGAAGGAGAAACAGATAAAGAAAGATATAAAAGTCAGTTCCTGAAGGATGTTAAAAATAGAGTCAAAGAAGTTACGACAAGAGATTACATAAATCCGGCAGAAAATACGGTTGATTATGTGATAGTGTTTATTCCCAATGAACAGGTTTATGCTTTTATAAATCAAAACGATAGTTCTATCCTGGATGAGGCGCTAAGAAATAAAGTAATTCTTTGCTCGCCCGTTACATTATACGCAATACTTGCAGTAATTAGACAGGCAGTAGATAATTTTAATTTAGAAAAGACATCGGCACAGATTCTTTCATTGTTAGGAGCATTTTACAAGCAGTGGAGTGCTTTTTTAGAATCATTGGACAAAATGGGCAAAAGAATTGAAGAAGCGCAAAGAGAATTTAATAATTTGACTACAACTCGCAGAAATCAACTTGAAAAGCCACTTAGACAGATTGAAGATATCAGAAGACAGAAAGGGATTGCCGAAACTCCGATACTTGAAGTTAATGTTGAAAATATAGAAGAGGTTGTTTCCCAGAAAGTACAAAATCAGTTGTTTAATTAATTATGAAACCACAAGAATTACGAAAAAATTTTATTTCTTTCTTTGAAGAAAGAGAACATAAGATTGTTCCATCTTCTTCTCTTTTACCGGGGGATGACCCGACTTTGCTTTTTACTGCCGCAGGTATGGTCCAATTCAAGAAACTATGGAGTGCTGAAGTTGCTCTTCCTTACACACGAGCTGTTAGCATACAGAAATGTTTAAGGACAAGTGATTTGGAAAAAGTAGGCAAATACCCGAGGTATACTACGTTCTTTGAAATGTTAGGAAATTTTTCATTCGGAGATTATTTTAAGCAAGAGGCTATAAAATGGGCATGGGAATTTCTTACAGAAATTGTAAAACTTCCTAAAGATAAACTTTATGTAAGTGTATTTAAGGGAGATTACGGACTTAAGGAAGATACGGAAGCTTCTGATATATGGAAAAATGATATAGGTCTGGAGGAATCAAGAATATATAAATTGGGCAAAGAAGATAATTTCTGGACTCCGGTTGGTGGAAGAGGAGCTTGTGGCCCTTGCTCTGAAATTTATTATGATACCGGAAAAGAAATCGGATGCGGCAAGCCGGATTGCGGTCCCGGATGTTCTTGCAACAGATTTATGGAAATATGGAATCTTGTTTTCCCTCAATATGATTCCCAGACGGATGGTTCCTTAAAATCGCTTAAAAATAGGGGAATAGATACAGGAATGGGATTTGAAAGATTATTGCTTGTTATGGAAGGGAAGAAATCAATATTTGAACTTGAAACTTTTACTCCTATTATCGAAGAAGCATCAAAAATTTGTAATGTAAAATATGAACAAAATAAAACCGCGTTTAATATAATTGCTGACCATATAAGAACATTGACTTTCGCTATAGTAGAAGGAATTTATCCTTCTAATATAGGACGCGGATACGTTTTAAGACATATTTTGCGTCGCGCGCAGGGACGTGCGTACGAAATGGGTATAAAACAGGCTTTTATGTATAAACTTGTGTCTACAGTCGCAGATTTGATGAAGGAACAATACCCGGAACTGGTTGCAAGACGCGAAATCATAGCTGTGATAGTTAAGTCCGAGGAAGAAAGCTTTTTAAAAACGCTGGAACAAGGAACAATGGTATTTAATAATATTATGAAAGAACTTGAAACCGATGAAATATCGGGAGATGCGATATTTAAACTGTATGACACTTATGGTTTCCCACCCGATTTAACTTATGAACTTTCAGAAAGAGAAGGGAAAAAAGCCGACAAAGAAGGATTTCAAAAACTTATGGAATCTTCGAAAGAAAAGGCAAGAGCCGTTTCAAAATTTGAAGATGTTAAAGGTAAAATAGAATATTTTTCACTTGGAAAAACTGATAAAAAAAGTGAATTTATTGGTTATGATACTACTCAAGCAGATGCAACAGTTATATTTGAAAAAGGAAAAAGATGGCTTGTGCTTGATAAAACTCCATTTTATGCTGAAAGTGGCGGACAAGTTGGTGATAAAGGGAAAATATTTAATAATGACTTTGAATTTAATGTAGAAGATACACAAATTATAGAAGGAGAAAGAGTTCATATTGGAAAATTTAAGAAAGAAGCAAATAAAGAAATAATCAATGAAAAAGTTAAATGCGAGATAGATAGCCCATGGCGAAAAGCATTGGAGTGTAATCATACCGCAACTCATCTTCTTCACAGTGCATTAAGGAAAGTTTTAGGAGATTGGGTTCATCAGGAAGGAAGTCTTGTAGAGGCAGAGCGACTAAGGTTTGATTTTACTCATTTCAGTCACCTTGAAACATCAGAAATTGAAAAAATAGAAGATATAGTAAATGACTGGATTGAAGAGAATATAAAAGTTGAGATTTCGGAAATTCCTATGGAAGAAGCTATAAAAAAAGGGGCAATGGCAATTTTTACGGAGAAATATGGTGATGTGGTAAGAATGGTGAAAATTGGAGATATATCCAATGAACTTTGTGGGGGAACTCATTTGAGAAATACTTCTGAGATGAGAGCTTTTAAAATTGTTTCTGAAGGGAGTATTCATACAGGAGTAAGACGTATAGAGGCAATTACAGGGAAATATGCTATTGAATGGTTCAATAAGTGCGATAAGGCAATAAAAGAATTTTCTACAGAACTTGGAGTTAAAATTGAACAGGTAATGCCTAAAATAGTAGAATTAATGGCTGTGGAAAAGGAATTAAGAAGTAAACTAGTTCAAATTGAGCGTAATGGAATATTAGCTCTTGTGCCTGAGATTCTTGAAAATAAAAAGACAATAAATAATATAGATATAATAGTTTATGGTGTGCCTGCTGCTGAAGTTAATGTATTACGTGATTTAGCCGATAAATTAAGAAGCCATAAGAATACAGTAGGTGTTATTGGTGCAATAACTAATGAAAAGCCGCTTTTTATTATTTTTGTGTCAGATGATTTAATTACAAAGTTGAATGCCGGTAAAATTGCTGTTGCGATAGGTAAATTATCTGGCGGTGGGGGAGGGGGCAAGAATACAATTGCTCAATCTGGTGGTAAAGCAGGAGTAAATTTAGACGAGATTTTTAATAAAGTTCCGGAGATAGTTCAGGGATTTCTATCTTAGAGCGTATAGCCGATATTAAAGAACCATTGTTGTTCTTTATCATTTCCCGAGTCTAACAGTTTTCTTCCGTAATCTATTCGAATAGGTCCAATTGGTGTGCGGTATCGTAATCCTATTCCCAATCCAAATTTTATATTTGTTATAGCTATGTTTTTGCTCTCTTGCCATACATTACCCATATCCATAAAATAAGCGATTTCAAAATTTTTTATTGTGGGTATTCTATATTCCAGATTTAATAATCCCAGCCAATTTTCGCCATATTTTGTATCTATTATGTTTTGATATCCACGGATTGCGTCAGTTCCACCTAGTAAAAATTTAGATTCTTCAGGAGAGATACCAGTTATGCCACCAAATTTTATTCTACTAACTACTGTTGTTGCATAAAATGGTGCATAGTAGGTAAAATCAGCCAGAAACTTTTGAAATGAAAAATCTCCGCCTAAGAATTCACCGGCATATTCATAAGATATTGCGCTTAAAGCTCCGTGTCTTGGGTAGAATACATCTGACCTACTATCCCAGCTTAGGGATAAAGTTAAAGAATTTGCACGGTTTTTATCTCCTATTACAGTTCCTTCCTCATGTATTATTTCGTAATTATAAATAATAAAAGATTGTAAAAATTTACCAATATATTTTCCCAATCTTCCCTGGATTCCGATGTAATAATTAAAGGTGCTATCTTCCCTGTTGGCATTGAATTCATAATAGGGGGCAGCTTGAGCCTTAAAAGAACTATTAATAAAATACGGCTCGGAGTAAAGGATGTCTAGTCTGCCATTCTGGAGTTCATTTAAATTAATAGGGTTAATTTCGTAATTGAATTTGGCTTCTATTTTTTGTCCGTTCCCCCATAGGTTCATATGTCCCCATCCTAATTCAAACCATGTTCTTATTGCCGGATTGTTATACAAACCACCTCCACTGCTTACCCATCGTCGTTTTTTTTCTTCCAGAATAAAAATAACATTGAGTGTGTCGGGAGTTTCTCCCGTCTGATGTGCTCTTTCAAGGGCGGGAAGTTCAAATTTAACAGATTCAAATAATTCAGTGCCATAAATTTTTGCCTGTGATTCATATAATTTAGTAGGAGAATATAGCTCTCCTTTTTTAAATGTGAGTTCACGTTCAATTATTTGTCTGCGAGTTTTTGTTTTCCCCCTGAATGTTAAATCCCCAAATCTTGCAATGTGGTATTCATTAATCTTAAAACAAACTATAACATTGAAAGAATCACAGAGTATAAGAGAATCATTTATTTCTGCATAAGCATAGCCTTTTTGAGAATAGAAATCTGCAAGGGTGTATTTTGCTAAAATAATAGCTTCTTCGTTCATAAGAGTATTTGCTCGTAGTTTAGAAAGATTCTTTAATTGTTCAGTGGAAAAATTTTTATTTCCTTCAAATATAATATCTTTAATAGTGGTCCCTTTGCCTTCATCCAGAGATATCTTGCAATTTATCTGTTTCCTTTTTATGTTTACGGTAGTTTCAAATTTTTTAATTTTTACTTGTTTAAATCCTTTACTTTTGTAAAAATTGACAAGCCTTTTTTCATCCATTTTTGCCTGAAATTCATCATATGGGCGGCCCTTAGAAGTATGTATAATGGTTTTTAATTTTTTCGGTGAAATTGATTTGCATCCATCGAATTTTATACTTTTTACTATAAATTCCGGTGGTGTAGATAATAACAAGAACATTAAACACAGCATTTTAATATATTTTTTCTATTTTTATCCCTGAATAATAATGTTTAAGTATGCTTTTATAATCAAAGCCTTGTTTTGACATACCGACAGCTCCATACTGACATAATCCAATACCATGCCCGTAACCTTTGCCACTAATTGTTATTTTATCTCCGGCATCTTTTATTTCTAAAAAAGTGCTTTTAAGCCCTAATTTTGCTCTTACCTGATCTCCCTTTAGGATGCAGTCAGCATCGGGAATTTGAAGTTCTACCACTCTGCCCGATTTGTCTCTTTTAGTTATTGAAAAAGAGTTGCCTTTTACTCCTAATTTTTCGAAAAATGATGCCCGTGGAAAAGAGCATTCCCATCTATAGTTTGGGTATGATTTACAAAATTGGCAGGGTGTACTTTTTAAGTAAGGAGCCTTTCCATTGGCTGTTCTACCTCCACAATTAGAAGAATATTGGGTTCCCACTGTTTCTCCGTTATAAGTGCATACTATGCCCTGAGTTTCTTCAATTGCTTTATCTATAAAATCTACTTCCGCTTCTATACCTTTATACACCTGAGCTTCTACCCCTGATGTTAAATCGTAGCACTCTGTTCCCGGTTTTATTAAATGGAGAGCAAAACTGCGGCTTGCTATAATTTGTGCTTTTAAAGCTTCCATCTCGGTAGTTTTTAATTCGCAAGGAACGACTCCTTTCAGATAGCTTTCCATATCTACTTTGTTTACTACCAGAAAATTGGATTGTTTATTGTAGATAAGTAAATTCCCCCTGAATTTTTTGCTGTTAAATTCCAGTATGCCTTTGTCGGATGTTACTTCAAAGGGTGTTTGAATCTTATTTAAAGCTCTGCCGTCAAGTTGTATTGAAGACGTAGTTATTTCCAAGGAATTGCCTTTTGCGGTGGCATTGTCATTTTTTACGGAAATATTATTACCTTTGATTTCTATTTTGTCGAATCTCCCTAATGATATTTTGATGGTTGGAATGCCTTTGAGCTTGGAAGTTCGTGTTGGTATTTGATAAACAGGTGCGCATCCTACTATAAAGATTATCAATACAAAACAAAACAAATTTCTCTTCATATTATTTTATAAGTGCTTATTTTACTTTTAAATTCCTTCGTGCGTTTTTTTATATTAGAAGAAGCGAACAAATCACCTGCTACACATATCCCATCAGCTTTTGTGGATAAGATTTGAACGATATTATTTAATGTAATTCCACCTATTCCTAATACTGGGATGTGTACAGCAGATTTAATTTTGGAGAGTATATTTAAGGAAGTAATAGGTTTGGATGCTGTTTTAGAAGGGAACAGACACCCGACTCCTAAATAATCGGCTCCCATTTTTTCAGCGTTTTTAGCTTTTTCTACTGTGTTTGCCGAGATTCCGATTATTTTGCCGGGAAACAACTTTCTTGCATATTGTATTGGAATGTCTGTTTCCCCAAGATGAACTCCATCTGCATTTACGGCAAACGCAATGTCAAGCCTATCATTAACGATGAATGGAATGTTGAATTTCTGAGTAATTTTTCTTACCAGCAGGGCGTCTTCAAGAAAAGATTTAACTTCTGTTAATTTTTCGCGTAATTGGATTACAGTTGCCCCATTTTTGCATAAATCCGTTACAATAGTTGTTAGGGAAGAAAGGTTATTATTTTTTATGTATTTTTTATCGAGTATTACATAAAAGCTGAAGTCTGTTTTATTCTTTGCAGGGAGACATTTAGAAAGTTTGATGTTCATTGTTTTTTCGATGTCATAAATTTTAAAGCGTATCTCTTTGATATCAGAAGATAAAGGAGTATCAAGTAATTTAGTAAATTCTTCTATAACACGGCATCCTTCTTGTGCTCGTTTAAAGTTTCTGTTTGTCAGTTCAGGTATGTTTTTATAAGAATAAGTGTCAAAATCTTTGTTTTTTCCTAAATCCTTGGAGGTGTCTCTGTATTCAAGGGTTTCTATTTTTTTGCTTAGTTTTCTAATTTTATGGCGTTCGGTTTTTATTTGTTTTGTCAATTGCGCATCTTTGATTACAAATCTTGCGATTTCTTCTACGACCCTCAATCCTTCTGTTATACGGTTGATGTTTGCATCAATTATTTGAAGTGTTTTAGTGTTCATTAAATTCTAAAAATAAGTGAATTCTTGCTTATTGTCAATTTTTTATTGACTTTTAGCCAGATAAATATAGTTTATATTCATTATATTCAAGAAATAAAAAAGATACAGGGATAGAACAAACAATAGTAATTTAAGGGGAGCTAATTTTTAGTTAGGAGGGGAAATGGAAGAGTTTTTCTTATTGAGTTTGGTAATTGTTATTAGTGTTATAGGACTTATTACTGCTTACTTCCTTGCCAGATGGGTTCTTAGAAAAGACGTTGGCGATGAAGCAATGCAGAAGATTTCAAATGCCATAAAAGAAGGTGCGGAGGCATTTTTACGGCGTCAGTTCAAAACTATTATTATACTTACTATTGTATTTGCTGTAATACTGTTTGTTGGATATGGTTTTATAAGGGCACACAGGGATTTTGACCCGGTTGGAACTTCAATCGGATTGGCTTTCTGGATAACATTTTCTTTTGTTCTCGGGGCTATCTGTTCGTTAGTTTCCGGATATATAGGAATGTGGATAAGTATAAGAAGCAATATTCGTTCTGCGGCAGGAGCTGTAAAAGGTGTTAATGAGGCATTACAAATTGCATTAAGGGGTGGTGCAGTATCGGGGCTGATGGTTGTTGCTATGAGTTTGCTGGGTGTTAGTGGGCTTTATGCTCTTGTGCAATATGTGGGAGGAGTTGAACCTACAAAAATTCCGTTTGTTATAGTTGGGTTTGCTTTTGGCGCTTCTTTTGTTGCTCTATTTGCCCAGCTTGGTGGTGGAATTTATACGAAAGCGGCTGATGTAGGAGCTGACCTTGTCGGAAAAGTTGAAGCCGGAATTCCTGAAGATGACCCAAGAAACCCTGCAGTTATAGCTGACCTTGTAGGTGACAATGTAGGCGATTGTGCCGGTAGAGGAGCAGATTTGTTTGAATCCACTGCGGCTGAAAATATTGGGGCGATGATACTTGGTGCGGCTATGGCGTTAAAAGTGCCGAATGCTTCACCTGTATGGATTATAGGGGTTATGATGTTCCCTCTTGTTGCGCGTGCCTTTGGAATTATAGCGTCAATTATTGGAATACTTTCGGTTAAAGTTAAAAACAATGAAGACCCTATGAAATCATTGAACAGGGGGTATTATTTTGCGGTTGTTCTTGCTATGATAGGTTTTGGTATCGCGACCAGATGGTTATTGAATAGTGATACTGCGCCGAATGCATGGTTGCATTTTTTTGCCTGTGGAATTATAGGAGTTGTAACTTCAATATTTTTTGTATATATCACACAATATTATACGGAATATAAATACAGACCTACGTTATCAATTGCGAGAGCTAGCCAGACGGGACCTGCAACAAATATAATTGCAGGATTGGGTGTGGCTTTTGAATGTGCTGCTTTGCCTGTGATTGTTATTTCTGCGGCTATACTCGGGTCGTATTATCTTGGAAAAACTTCGGGACTTTTAGATGCGGGATTATTTGGAACTGCGGTTGCTACTATGGGGATGCTTGCAACTGCGGCATATATACTTGCTATGGATACTTTTGGTCCTATCGTTGATAATGCAGGTGGGATAGTAGAAATGAGTCAACAACCAAAAGAAATAAGAGAAAAAATAGATAGACTTGATGCGATGGGAAATACTACAAAAGCGCTTACTAAAGGGTATGCAATAGGTTCAGCGGCTCTCGCTGCATTTCTTTTGTTCAGCGCATACCTTGATGAAGTGAAAAATTATGGACTTAACCTTATAAGTGTTGACATAGCGAAACCGGAGGTATTTGTTGGAGCGCTTTTGGGAGCAATGCTTGTATTCCTGTTCGCAAGTTTTGCAATTAAAGCAGTTGGTAAAGCTGCGTATTATGTTATAAATGATGTTAGGGCCCAATTCAAAGAGAAACCGGGTATTTTAGCGGGAACAGAAAAACCCGATTACGGTAGAACTGTTGATATTGTAACAAAAGGCGCATTAAAAGAAATGATAGTTCCGGGTTTATTGCCGATACTCTTTCCCATTGCAGTTGGGGTTATATTTAAACTGTTTGGTGTTGGAGCGGAAACCGTTGCAGCGTTTCTTATGGTAGGAACTATTGTCGGAGTAATTTTAGCGTTATTTCTAAATAATGGTGGTGGCGCGTGGGATAATGCAAAGAAATATATAGAGCTTGGAAATTTTGGCGGCAAAGGCTCGGATGCGCATAAAGCTGCGGTTGTGGGGGATACGGTAGGTGATCCTTGCAAAGATACTGCGGGACCTTCTTTACATGTGCTTATAAAATTGCTTGCAACTATCACGCTTGTGTTGGCGCCGTTGTTTATATAAATTAATACTATATTTTACTAAAAGTAAAATACAGTATAGATATCTGTTTGTTGTTGCTTAAAAGGGACTCTATATAATTTTTTATCCGCTGGTTTTCATTACTTCTTGGATTATTTGTATTACAGTGTTATAAAAAAAAGTAAGTAAAATAGATACACTAAAATTGACCTGTTATTTTGAACGACCAGTTTTGTGTTGAGTTAGTATTGGTTTTAAAAGTAGTTTCGTAATTAAACCGTATTAACAGGAACTTGAAAAGTGTTAAGTTAGTTCCGCAACCTGGAGTAAGAGCATAAGAGGATACGGATGCATTATAGCTGTTTTCTTTTAGTCCACCGAGATATATATTAAAATAATTAATTCCAAACCTTAAAACATTATCGTAATTCAATTTTATTTCTGAGTAAGGTAGAATGATGGATTCATTATATTTATTTTCAGAAGTGCTGTAATTGAAAGTCAATTTTGTTCTATATATTGGATTCCACGGATGATTCCATTCGGAATAAAAAATATGGGTTTCATTAAGAGGATAAGTCTTAATAATATCTTTCCTCCCTGAAAGTATAAGTAGTCCTACTTTTTTAGTATTCCATTCTGCTCTTAACTCATCGGTCGTTGATATTTTTAAATTGGGCAAGCTATAATAAGATAATCCACTTGTATTTACAGTATGATTTCCCCATAACAATAGTTCAACAGTTGGTGTGAATTGGGGAGTGATGGAATAGCTGTTTATTTCAGTTATTCTTGAAACTTGTAAGTCTGAAACAGGAGATAATGTTAGTAAAGGAATATGATAATTAGCAGAAGTGTTTTCTATGTATTCAAAAAGACTTTTACCGCTGTTAAACGAGCAATTAAAAATGCTGAACGGCGAATACCAGATTCCGGGGGCTATATTCAAGTTAGTATAAAAATTCTGCGTCCATGATATATCTTTGGTCTCTATAAACATATAATTAATTCTCTCATTATTATAATTCCCGGTATAATATATTCCGGGGATAACATCAATATTAAAGGCTGTACGAATTTCATTCCCATTTTTATTATTTTTACCATTAGTATAATAGTTATTGAATTTTAATAACAGGTCATTATTTATTTTGAAAGGGAGAGAAAGTGTGGTTTTTACCATATATTCATTAAAAGTGTTTTCCGAGTCTGCGGTTAATTCTACAAATCCATTATTCAAAGTTGTATTCAACTTGATTTTTGAGTTGAATTTTTCAAATTCGTAATTGCTGCCTGCCTTTAATAAAAGTTCGTTAATATCAGGTAAATTTGCCTTGCTGATAGATATGTAAGTCTGTGGTAAAACAGGATTGGCATAGGAAAGCTTCCCTGAGATATTTTTAGAGATATTTGTACTTTCTAAAGAATCTATTTGAGTCTCTTTTTTCGTATCAACATCCAGATATAAAAAATGAATAGGCTCTATATTCCCTGCTATACTGTAGCTCTCTTTTAACTTCCCATAAAGTCTTTCTGCTTTCCCAAAATCATTAAAATCCCTAGAATATGTAGTATAATTTGCATTTATACCGAGAGCATTATAACCTGTAATCATATCATAAGAACAGGCATAATCCCTATTGTTATTTACAGCTACCTGAGGGACTACTTTTATTCTCTTTTCCTCTCCTCCCTTGGATTGGATTAGCCCTGATAATGAAAGAATGTTCTCGTTTTCAAAGGACATTACTGCCGGTGTTATTTCTAAATTATTCCCAAAATTTATAGACGGCTGAACGGAATAAAACATGTCTTCTCCTTCTCTTTCAACGGAAGAATATTGAACCTGTATTTTGCTAAAATCAGAAATAATACCTTCTTTAAGGAATAGCAACCTTCCTTCCGTATAATCAACTATATAATCTATCCCTCTGGTTTGTGTTTCATTGTCTACGTACATATGTTCACTTCCTATTACTATTGGTTTATAGGATAGATAATAGTAATTAGAATTAGAAGAAAAGTTTATGGACATACTGTAAGTATGAACCCCATCAGTATATGTTTCATCCGGGAAAGGTCTTTTTTGTGGAAATATAAGGAATCCGAGGTCAAGATTTATAAATTCAGGATCTATTTTATTATCATTATTCCTATCTATGCCGAAAGAATAAAGCGAATGCTTATTTCCTATCGTATCTGTAATTTCTAAAGTCAATGAATTAGGTATTATATTAGGTCCCAGAGAATAAACATTTTCCATCATATGATTTTTTATGCTGTCTGATTGGATTATAATTTCCTTGGTGCCCAAAAGAATAACAATATTATCAGTGGTATTTTTGGCAGATTTGAAGTGAATAATGCCTCTTTTATAATCAATAAAATAGTCAATATTATTTATTAAAGGGTCAAAATCTCCTGTGATTCCGCTTATTGTAAAATTTTTTCTTGTCTTAGGCGAATCGCTAAAAGAATTATGATCATCAACAAATATAGTATCGTAACTTTTTGTTATGGGAAAAGTTATTGTATCTATGGAATAGAAAGTATTTTTTAAATAAAAATTATCGTTAAGAGTAAGTTTTTTTTGAATTGAACAACCTGTGAAAAAATCGTTTCTAAAACTTGATTTTATCTGTCCTGCTTGTATATCCATACATATCCGTGTTTTTAGACTCCCGCCGTAAGTTGAAAATTGCGGGAGCAGATTAAACTCATTATATTCTGTTTTCAGGAATCCAAGGTCTGTTTTATAAATAAGATCCCGATTTGTTCCTCTGTATCCAAGCCCATAAATTATTTGAGACTTATCGGTATTGTTGTAATAAAGAGAAAGACTTCGGTTGTTTTTGTCCTGTGTAATAACTTGCATATCAATGTTTGTATCCTGGCTAGATGAACCTGTCGTATAATAAGCCATTCCCTGAAGTTTTGTATCAAGATTTTTTATCAGTTTCAGGTGTCCACCGGATTCATCAACGTAAAAAAGCTTTTTTCTTGCTTTTTGGGGAGGAATTATTTCCTTTACCTGCCATTCCTGTTTATCGGTATTTAAAAACTCAATACTATGGGAAGTAACTGCAAAAATAAATTTATCTTTCCGATAGCAGTCAATAATAGAATCTGTTAAAAGTCCATTCATATGATTATAAAAAGTTTTTTGCTTTTTAAGGATATCATAGATAACCAGTCCTTTATTTGTAGCAAGTAAAAGCGTTCCCCCTCCAATACATATGCCGTTAATTTTGTCGTAGATTTCAATATTTCTGAATTCAGCCCAGTTGTCGGAATGGGGATCATATAAATAAATTTTATTGTTATTCGTTAAAGCAAATATGGAATCGTTGATATTATCATAATCCAGGATTTGAAAGGAGTTATAGGTAGACCACTTTTCAATCTCTTTTGTATATGAAGCAAAAGACTTATCGGAAATAAACCAGATTTTTCCCGGAGTATTGATTATAAAATCATAATTATCTTTTGAAGTTATGGGGTTTTCTTCTGTTTTTTCAAATTTAAGATTATACTTCAAAATGCCGTCGTGTGTGGCAAGCCAGATATAATTATTCTGCATTAACATATCGTTTATTTTTAAGCTTAATACGGGTTCTATTTTTTCATTGTACTTGTTAAATTTTTGGAGTCCCGAGTCACTGCCTAGCCAAACATATTCCTCGTCAAAATCGATAGTTTTAATTTTTGAAAGTGTATCATAAGTACACCAATCGTTTATTTTAATATCTGCAGAAGCTATACCATTTTCGGTGGCTACCCATAAAATTCCCTCATCATATCCTATTACTTTAATCCTGTTGTCCGGTATTCCGTTTGAACTATTGATATTCCCCCATGTTTCTGCATTCCGGTCAAAAGTATAGATTCCATAGGGGGTAGATATGAACAGAAAGTTAGATATAGATGCTTCTCCGCTGCCGTCAAAAAATATTGAGTGACCGCAAATTGGTTTGCCTGTCAGATTAAAAACTAATAAAATTAAAATAGCGCCCAAGGTTATTGTGTTATAAATCCTGAAGGGATATTTTCAGGACTATTTTCAAAAGTATTTTCCGGTCTTTTTAATAAAAACTTTTCTTTTGTAATATAAGAACCATATTTCCTTCTTTCCTCTCCTATTGAGAATATTTGGATTGCAGAATCTCTTTCAACGGGACATCTTGACTCACAGATTCCGCATCCCATACAAATATCCTTTCTTACCGTTGGTCTTAACAGTGAAATATTATCAATCGTTCTGGCAATAGAATCTATTGCGTTATAAGGACAGGCTTCATCACAGATAAGACAGTTTTTTTGTTCTGCCCATGCAATACATCTTTCCTTATCAATTACTGCAGTTCCTATTTTTGCGTAAGTTTTTTCTTCTTGAGAAAGGTTTCTTATTGCTGATGTTGGACATATTTTACCACAGCCGGTACAGTCTTTTTCACAACCTCCTATTCTTGAAACAAGCATCGGAGTGAGTATCCCATTAATTCCTGCTTCCATCAAGGTCGGTTGAAGCCCTTTAGTTGGACAGATTTTCATGCATTTTGCACAACGGATGCAGGTTTTTAAGAAATCTATCTCAGGAAGCGCCCCGGGAGGTCTTATAAGTCTTATAGATATTTTGGGAGAAATATATTTAAGAAGAGGAATAGTAATTATACTTGTACCTACGGATGTCATAAAAGCTCTCCTTTCAAGATTGAATGGAGAAGATAATAAGCTTTTTTTGTATTTAATAAGACCTAGATTGCATTCGTTCTGGCATCGGAAACAAGAAATGCATTCTCCTGCATCAATTGATGAATTTTCAGTATCTATGGCACTGGTAGGACATATATTTTTACAAAATTTACATTTTCGGCAGTTTTTTATAAAAGAAAATTTGAATAATGAGAATTTTGATAAAAGAGCAAACAACCCACCAAGCGGACAAAAATTACGACACCAAAATCTTGTGTCTATGAAGGATAATGCTAAAACTATGATTAAGGATACTAAGCCAATAAATATATCTTTAGAGTTGTGAAGGGGATAGAGTGTTAGATTAAAAAAACGTTCGGTAATTATAATAGGATCAAATAAGTAAACGAGTGAAATTCCAAATATGCCGTTAATAATAAGAAAAAGAAAAATAAAATATTTGGTATTTTTAAATAAGTTGCTGAAAGATTTATTTTTTTTATGCAGAATAAGGTCGAAAATATCTATAAAAGTGCCGAGAGGGCATATGTATCCACAAAAAATTCTTCCGAATAGCAAGGAAATGATAATAAAAGAAAATGAAAATAAAAAAGAAATCAATAAAGTGTGAGAGACTATGCTTGTAATAATAAAGACTAAAGGGTCATATTTAAAAAATATGTTCTGGAAGCTTTGTGTTGAGCTATATTTAGTTTGAAGAAAACACAATACAAATATAAAAAGGAAAGAAAGTTGAATACCCCATCTGGGCATTCTTTTATTTTTAATAAGTTTTTTAAACAATTTTTATTTTGAAAATATAACCTATTTATGGTTAACAAGCAGGGAAACAGACTTATTCGACGTCTACTTTTCTTATGTTCATGTTATCGGTTTCAATTTCGCCAAATCCGAGTTTAGATGCTTCAACTATGTATTTTACATCTTTACCTCTGAAAGACTTATCATACCATGGGGTGATTCCTACCGTATAAGAATCGACCGCTACAGGATCAATCCCGGCAATTACAGTATTGAGAATGACTGTTTTTCCGGGACCTCCTGGCCCTCCGCTTGTAAGTGCCCGTGTAGCATCGACTATGGTAAGATCGGGCTTAATGACTTTTAGAAGTTCGGCAACTGCAAGATGAATATTGACTTTATGAAAATACGCTCTGTCCCACACCAATCCCATAAGGTTTTTAATTCCAAGACTTACACCGGTTGCAGAATGTGATTTAGCGGTTGGAATGTTTATTAGTTTATCTACTTTTTGGAGTTCACGTGAGATTTTTACTTTTTTTAGTTCCTGCCCATTCGGAACATTAACTTCAACAAATTGTCTTTCTTTATCTGGGGTAAGGATAGAAACTTTTTTATCAATTTGTGTGTCCATTATGGAAGAATTTTTCGTACAAAGCTCAGCGTTCTGTATAGTATAATCAAGTATTATTATTTTTGAAGCCCCTGCGGAAAGGCATAGTTCTGTAATCTGTTTTACAATATTAACGCTTGTCGTTGCACCCCATTCGCTATTTGAAGCGAAAGAAATATTGGGTTTCAATAGTACGCGGTCTCCTTGTTTAACAAAAGCTCCAATTCCACCAATTAAATCTAGTGCGGGTTTAACGAGTTTTGTTTTGTTGCCAGTGGCTACAGCAATGATGGGACCTGCTTTTTCACTCTTGTTCTCTCCGCCGGATATAAACTTAGGAACTAACGAAATTGCCAACATTCCTGCACCAAATTTTAAAAATTCCCTTCGTGTAATTTTTTTCATAAATCTTATTATTTGATTGCAGAAGATATGTTCTGGGCGAAGAATTTAGCTACATCAAGAGTAGATTGTGTTTTTGCGTAAATGGTTATGGAGACAAAAAATTTATCCTGTCTGAAATCTATACGATAGTCAAAAAGTAAAGTTTCGTCAATCCTTGCCTCAGTGCCAGCAGAATTAGTTGTCCAAGGCGTTCCTGTCCCACTTGTCCCATTATGATATACGTTTTTGGCTCCTGTTGAATCTGTTTGGTCATATATTCTGACTTCAAGACTATCCGTAGAGCTTTTATACTTCTGGAATGCGCATTTAACGAAACTATTATCAGTATATGTTGGAGCAGCCCCATCAATAAGAGCACATAATTGTGTTTCATTTTCCGCTATGCTCATTGTGCCGCTTCTTGTCCAGTTGCTAATCTCATTATCTGTGGGCATAATATCAACAACATCTTTGCTCGTAGTAGTATTTTGGTCCTTCTTCCTGCATCCGGATGAAAAAAGTAATAAAACTATTATTGGAAAAATAAAATATTTCATAAATCCCCCTAATTCTTTCCAAATATAAGGAAAATATTATATTAAAATTAGTTTTTTAGTTATAATACAATTATTAGTACTTAATTTAGCGAAATAAACTCCGGATGACAGATATTTAGTGTTTATAACCACATTGTAAACCCCTGCCTCTTTTTCTTCATTTACAATTGTCTTTACAGCTCTACCGATGAGGTCGTAAATCTTCAATGAAATCTTAGTTTTGGCAGTAAGCGAGTAATAGATAGTTGTAAAACTAATAGATGTATTAATAGAAAGCTTAGTGTTTTGTGGTGTTATTAGTGGAAGGTTTTCTACTCCTACTACTGCCTCTGATATGTTAAGAGCAAATAGTTTTAGCGTATCAAGAGCAGGTTGTGTTTTATTATAAATGGTTATGGAGACAAAAAATTTATCCTGTCTGAAATCTGTACGATAATCAAATAATAAGGTTTCATCAATCCTTGCCTCAGTGCCTGCAAAATTAGTTGTCCATGGTGTTCCTGTTCCACTTGCCGTATTATGATATACGTTTTTTGCTCCTGTTGAATCCGTTTGATCAAAAATTCTGACATCAAGACTGTCGACAGTGCCTTTGTATTTTTGAAAAGCACAATTATGGAAGCCGTTATTAACGTATAATTGGCCTGCTCCATCAATAAGGGCATATAATTCACTATCATTTTCTGCGGTTTTCATTGTTCCACTCTTTGTCCAGTTGCCGATTTCGTTATCCTCAGGCAAAAGATTAATTACATTCTGAGATGCAAATATATTATTTTCTTTCCCCGGGAAAGAGAATAATATAAAGGTTATTGTTAGAGCAAAAAATCTCATATTAATGTAAAATACTTATTTTTTGTGTAAACATTTTTTCCTGTGTGTAGAGGCTTAAAAAGTAAGTTCCTGTGGGCAAGTTGACATTCAAATTCTTGAAATTATGAGTCCCTTGCTTAAGATAACCTTGATATAGATTTGTTTCAAACCTTCCGGAAGAATTATATATGTCAAGAT